>NZ_JBFBBY010000120.1:0-23373 GCF_040682875.1 Amycolatopsis sp. NPDC051071
CCAACACCGGCGCGAAGGGCGCACTACTCGACGACGTCGACCAGTGCGCCCTTCGCGCCGGTGTTGGGCAGCGGCCAGGGGCTGACCCCGCCCTTGGTGACGATCTTCTTGTCCTGCGGCAGGGACGGCGGCACGGTCCGCGCGCCGATCCACGCCAAGACGTCGGGAATCTGTGCCTTGAAGGTGTTCATGTTGTGCCCGGCGTCCGGGATGCGCCATGACGACAGCGTCGCGGGGGCGCGGATGGCGGTCTGGAGCTGGTCGATCGAGAAGCTCTCGAAGTTTTCCTTCTCCCCGGCGATCGCGAGGATGTCGACCGGCATCGGATGCCGTTGCAGGTTCAGCGTGATCGTGTTCGCGTCGACGATGTCCTGCCTGCCCTTGAACAGGTTCTCGGTTTCCGCGTCCACCGAAGCCTTGTAGTAACCGCTGATACTGGCCGCCTGGCCGTACCACTGCGGATGCCGGGTCACCAGGTTCATCGCGCAGTATCCGCCCGAAGACCAGCCGGCCATGGTCCAGGCCTTCCGCTGCGGGCTGGCGCCGAGTTTGTCGATCGCCCAGTCGCGGATGTCGGCGGTCAGGTAGGTGTCGTTGGCGGTGCCGTTGACCTCGTCGATGCACTCGGTGTCGTGGCCGACCTTCGGTTTCCCGGTCGGGTCCGGGATGATCACCAGTGTCGGCGGGAGCGTGTGTTTCGCGATGGCCGCGTCGAGTTTGGCAGGCAGCTCGTAAGGCCCGGTGGCCACTTCGGGGCCCGACGGGTAGTTCGGGATCCATTCGATGACCGGGAACTTGAGCGTCCGGTACGCGGGATCGTAGTACTGGGGCGGGAAGTAGACCGAGACGTCGCGGGTGAGGCCGGTGCGCTTGCCGGTCACCGTCATATGCACGACGGAGCCCTTGCCCTCCTTGGCCCGCATCGCCCCGGCGTCACGCAGCTTGTCGAGGTCCGAGCCGTTCTCCCCGGCGACGGCGTTGACGTTGTCCCCGGAGTACACGCCGGTGCCGAACAACGTGCCGACCGTCGGGAAGAACCCGCCGATCATGTTCCCGCCCATACCGGTGCTGACCACGATCAGCACCACCGCGACGAGGATCGTCGAAGAACGACCGAACACCTTGCGGCGCCAGCGTTCCCAGAAGAACGGCACCGCGATGATCGCGAGCAGCGTCAGCACCACGACGATGATGAGGTTCAGCGGCGAATCCAGCCGGATGGCACTCAGTCCCAGCCCCATGGCGATCGTGTCCCTCCCCGGCCGGAGCGCGTCCTCGCGACGCGGTCCCACATCTGGATCAAGAGACGTGCGACCACGGATAAGTGTTGTCCAGGGTGACGCGCGTCACCCTGGACAAAACGTGACCTACGCTACTCAGCCTTCGAGAGCGGTGCGCAGGACCCCGATCGCCTGCTTGATCGCGGCGTCCGCGGCGTGGGTCTCACGCAGCGCGTTCAGCATCACGAAGTCGTGGATGACGCCCTGGTAGCGCACCGCCGTCACCGGCACTCCGGCCTGGCGCAGCTTCGCCGCGTACGCCTCGCCTTCGTCGCGCAGGACGTCGGCCTCACCGGTGATGACCAGCGCCGGAGGCAGCCCTGCCAGCTCGTCGAGGCTCGCCCGCAGCGGCGAGACGGTGCTCTCGGCGCGCTGCGCGGGATCGGTCGTGTACTGGTCCCAGAACCACTTCATCCCGTCGAGGGCGAGGAAGTAGCCGTCGGCGAACTTCCGGTACGACTCGGTGTCGAAGTTCGCGTCGGTGACCGGGTAGAAGAGGACCTGTTGCCGGAAGGTGACGTCGCCGCGCCGCTTCGCCAGGAGGGTGAGCGCGGCGGTCATGTTCCCCCCGACGGAGTCACCCGCGATGGCGATCTTCGTGCTGTCGAGGCCGTTCTCGGCGCCGTGCTCGGCGACCCACTTCGCCACGGCGTAGCTCTGCTCGATGGCGACCGGGTAACGCACCTCGGGCGAACGGTCGTATTCGGGGAAGACGACGGCCGCGCCGGTGCCGACGGCCAGTTCGCGGACCAGGCGCTCGTGGGTGTGGAAATTCCCGAAGACCCAGCCGGCGCCGTGGATGTAGACGATCACCGGCAGCGGGCCGGTCGCGCCCTCCGGCCGGACGATGCGGACCTCGACGCCGTCGACGTGCGTGGTCTCGACGTCCGCGGCGGGCAGTACGACGTCGCCGCCCTGGACCTCGTCGACGGCCTTGCGCCCTTCTTCTGGCGGCAACTGAAAGAGGAACGGCGGGTTGGCGGTGGCCTCCGCGAACGCCTGCGCGGCCGGCTCGAGGGCGAGGTTGTGCGGGTTGGCGGTCATTTCTGCCTCCTGGATTCTAAGTCGACCAGCTAAAGGTAGCTCGCAACTAAGTTGTGCACAACTAAAACGTGCTCAAGGAGATTTGCCCCACTCAAGTGGCGCGATGAGGCATCATCGACACAGCATTGGGCGTTGGGGGCGAGTGAAGGAGGGGCGCATGCCATCGAACGAAGGGCCGTCTCGGCGGCTGGACGATCAGGTGTGCTTCGGGCTGTACGCGGCGTCTCGGGCCGTGACCGCGCTTTACCGGGTGGTGCTCGACGACTTGGGCCTGACCTATCCGCAGTACCTGGTGATGCTCGCACTTTGGGAGGAGGACGAGCGGCTGGTCAAGGAACTCGGCACCCTGCTGAACCTCGACTCGGGCACGCTTTCGCCGCTGCTCAAGCGGCTGGAGAAGGCCGGACTGGTCCGCCGTGACCGGCGGGCCGACGATGAACGGTCCGTTCGCGTCAGCCTCACCGAGGACGGCGTCAAGCTCAAGGAACGCGCGAGCGGGATCCCGACGATCATCGGCGACGCCATGGGTCTCGACGAGGCCGGGCTCGCCCGCACCCGCGCGGAACTCGATCGGCTGACCGAATCCGTGAACGCCTACCGCGAGGCCTACGTTCCCGCCGGTTAGCATGGGATTACCGGTGCGGACAAAGGGATGACGATGATCGATCACGACGCGGCGCTCAAGGCCGTCGAGAGCAGCTTGGACCGGCCGTCCGCGGCACGCGTCTACGACTACTTCATCGGCGGCGACACCCACTACGCCATCGATCGCGAGTTCGCCGAGAAGGTGCGCAAACGCCTGCCGCTGATGGGCGACTACTGCCTGACCAGCAGGCAGTTCCTCGGCCGCGCCGTGCGGCACTGCGCGGAACTGGGCATCCGGCAGTTCGTCGACATCGGCTCCGGCCTGCCGACAGCGGGCAACGTGCACGAGGTCGCCGACGAGGCACGGCCGGAGGAGGACACGCACGTCCTCTACATCGACAACGAGCCGATCGCGCTCGCGCATTCGACGTTGCTGCTCGCCGACACGGCCGACCCGGACCGCCACCACGCGATCGCCGCGGATCTGTTCGACCCCGAGGACCTCTGGGACCGGGTGATCGACGCCGGCATCATCGACGTGGAGCAGCCGATCGCGCTGGTGATCAACGCGGTCATGCACTTCATCAAGGACGAGCAGGACCCGGATGCGCTGCTGAGCTACTACCGCGACCGGCTCGCGCCGGGATCGCTGCTGGTGCTCTCGCAGATGACCAACGAGAATCCGGCCAACGACGAGGAACGCCAGGCGCTGCTCGACATCCTCGAGTACTACGAGACCACCACGAACCCCGGTTTCCTGCGCACGATGGACGAGTTCAAGCGGTTCTTCGGCGGCTGGCCACTGCTGGAGCCGGGCCTGGTCTACGCGCCCGCTTGGCATCCGGACGAGAATTCGGTCTTCTCCGGGGCTCCCTCGGAATCCCGCGTGATCGGCGGAATCGCCCGCAAACCCGCGCGGTAGCTCTCATCTCCGCGTGAAGGCCCCCTTCCCTCGGCTGGTCACTCAAAACCATGGCCGCGTGAAGGGGGCCTTCACGCGCTTGTGACGGGTGTCTCCTTGCTCTGCAACTAGGTGCATATGAAACTAGGTGCATGGCACTGGAGCACGCGATCCTGGTTTCACTGTCCGAGCGGTCCGGCTCGGGCTACGAGCTGGCGCGCCGCTTCGAGAAGTCCATCGGGCTGTGGTGGAGCGCCACCCACCAGCAGATCTACCGCGTCCTCAAGCGAATGGAGGACGCCGGCTGGGTCGCCGTCGACCACGTCGCGCAGTCCGGGAAGCCGGACAAGAAGGTCTACACCGTCGGCGACACCGGCCGGGCCGAACTGGCCCGCTGGCTCGCCGAGCCCGATCCCGCCGCCACCGCCAGGGAACTCGCCGTGAAGATCCGCGGCGCGACACTCGGCGAACCCGGCGCCGTCGCCGCCGAAGTCACCCGGCACCGCGACGCGCATGCGGCACGACTCGACGCCTACCTGCTGATCGAGAAGCACGACTTCCCCGACCCCAGCGTCCTCAGTGGACAGTCATTGCATCAGTTCCTCGTGCTGCGCGGGGGAATCCGAACCGAACAGGGCCACGTCGAGTGGCTCGAGGAAGTCCTCCAGGCATTCCACCACGATGCGTAAGGACCCGGCGATGAGCCAGTACCCGAATCTGCTGTCCCCACTCGATCTCGGCTTCACCACCCTGCGCAACCGGGTGATCATGGGCTCGATGCATACCGGCCTTGAAGACAAGGAAGCACATTTCCCGCGGCTGGCCGAATATTACGCCGAACGCGCCCGAGGTGGCGTCGGGCTGATCGTCACCGGCGGGTTCGCCCCGAACCGGACCGGCTGGCTGCTTCCGCTCGCTTCGAAACTGTCGACGCGCGCGGAAGCCAAGGCACACAAGAAACTCACCGATCCCGTGCATGAGGCGGGCGGCAAGATCGCACTGCAGATCCTGCACGCGGGCCGGTATTCCTACCATCCGCTGAGTGTTTCGGCGTCGAGCCTCAAGGCGCCGATCAACCCGTTCAAACCACGCGCGCTTTCCGGGTACGGCGTGCTGCGGCAGATCCGCGCGTTCGCCGATTGCGCCTACCTTGCCAAGGAAGCCGGTTACGACGGCGTCGAGATCATGGGCTCCGAGGGCTACTTCATCAACCAGTTCCTCGCCGAGCGGACCAACAAACGCACCGACGAATGGGGCGGCAGCGCGGAAAACCGCCGGAGGATCGCCGTCGAGATCGTGCGCCGCACACGTGAAGCGGTCGGCGAGGACTTCATCATCATCTACCGGCTGTCCATGTTGGACCTCGTCGAAGGCGGCCAGCGCTGGGAAGACGTCGTCGCCTTGGCCAAGGAGGTCGAGGAGGCGGGCGCGACGATCATCAACACCGGCATCGGCTGGCATGAGGCCAGGGTGCCGACGATCGTGACGTCGGTGCCGCGGGCGGCGTTCACCTGGGTGACCGGGAAGCTCAAGCCGCAGGTCGGGATCCCGGTGGTCACCTCGAACCGGATCAACATGCCCGAGGTCGCCGAGGAGGCACTGGCCGGTGGCGACGCGGATCTGGTGTCGATGGCACGGCCGTTCCTCGCCGACCCGGAATGGATCCGCAAGGCCGAGACCGGGCGCGAGGACGAGATCAACACCTGTATCGCCTGCAACCAGGCCTGCCTCGATCACGCGTTCAAGCGGAAACCGGTGTCCTGCATGGTGAATCCGCGCGCGGGCCACGAGACCACCCTGACCTTGGCGCCGACGCGGAAGACCAAACGCGTCGCCGTCGTCGGCGCCGGTCCCGCCGGGCTCGCCGCCGCGACCAGCCTCGCCGAACGCGGTCACGCCGTCGAATTGTTCGAGGCCGACGACGAGATCGGCGGCCAGTTCGGCATCGCGCGGAAGATCCCCGGCAAGGAGGAGTTCGCGGAGACCATCCGGTACTACCAGCGACGGCTGGAGGTCACCGGCGTCAAGGTGCGCCTCGGCATCCGCGTGACCGCCGAAGACCTCGTCGGCGCCGGTTTCGACGAGGTCGTGCTGGCCACCGGCGTGACGCCGCGGATCCCGTCGCTGCCGGGGATCGGCCACGCCAAGGTTCTGTCCTATGTGGACGTCGTCAAGCACGGGAAACCGGTTGGCGGGAAGGTCGCCGTGATCGGCGCGGGCGGGATCGGCGTGGACGTCAGCGAGTTCCTGACACACACCACCTCCCCCGCGCTCGATCTGGACGCGTGGATGGCCGAATGGGGTGTCACCGATCCCGAGCACGCTCCGGGCGGGCTGACCGAGCGGAAGGTCGAGCCGTCACCCCGGCAGGTCTTCCTGCTGCAACGCAAGAAGTCCGGTATCGGCGCGGGACTGGGCAAGACCAGTGGCTGGGTGCATCGGGCGGCGTTGAAGGCCAAACGGGTCGAGCAGCTCACCGGGGTCACCTACGACCGGATCGACGACGACGGCCTGCACATCACCGTGGGTGACGAACCGCGCGTGCTCGACGTGGACACCGTCGTCGTCTGCGCCGGACAGGAGCCGGTGCGCGACCTCGCCGACGCGCTGCGTGCGACCGGGTTGCCGGTGCATCTGATCGGCGGTGCCGATGTCGCGGCGGAGCTGGACGCCAAACGGGCCATCGATCAGGGCACCCGCCTCGCCGCTGTTCTCTGACGAGTGGGCCGGTAGATGGCAGGATGAATACTTGTGCGAGACGTATGCGTGATCGGGCTCGGGTTGATCGGTGGTTCGCTGCTGCGCGCGGCGCGCTCGATCGGCCGCACCGCGTTCGGGGCGACGACCTCGGAGGCTGACGCGGACGCGGCCAGCAGAGCGGGGTTCGACGTGACCACGCAGGTCGAAGCGGCGCTGGGCAAGGCGGCGGAGCGGGACGCGATGATCGTGCTCGCGGTGCCGCTGCCCGCGGTCGAAGACGTGCTGCGGACGGTCTCGCGGATCGCCGGGCACTGCGTGCTCACCGACGTCGCCAGCGTGAAGGGCCCGGTGCTGGACGCCGTCCGGCGGCGCGCGCCGTACGCGAAGTTCGTCGGCGGGCATCCGATGGCCGGGACCGCGGGATCCGGCTGGAAGGCGAGTGAGCCGGCGCTGTTCGGCGGTGCCGCGTGGGTGCTGGGCGTCGAGCAGGACACCGATCTGACCGCGTGGGCGGAGGTGGCCCAGCTGGTGCTGGACGTCGGCGCGCATGTCGTGCCGCTGCCCGCGGACTCGCATGACGAGACGGTCGCGCGGATCTCGCATCTGCCGCATATCTTCGCGGCCATCCTGGCCACGATCGGCGCACAGGGTGGTCCGCTGGCGATGTCGCTGGCCGCCGGTTCCTACACGGACGGCACGCGGGTGGCCGCGTCGAGCCCGGCGCTGGTGCGGGCGATGACCGAGGGCAACCGGGACGCGCTGCTGCCGATCGTCGACGAAGCACTCGGGCGGCTGGGTGCCGCGCGGGGTTCGCTGGCGTCGACGGGTGGGCTCGCGGTGACGGTCAACGCGGGCCACGAAGGCGCGCAAGCGTTTGCGGCCAGTAAGGACGCGGACCGCGCTGGGGTGCGGATCCGCCTGACCGCGCCGGACGCGCGGGACGGCCTCATCGCACTCGGCGAACGCGGCGGCCGGATCACGACGATCGACGGCGACACCGCGCTCGGCGAGGTCTCCTGACGCGTTTCGTCCTCTGGTTGCGGTAGTTGCGTGTGCAAGTACCGCAACTAGAGGACTAAACGCGAGGGGTTACTGGCCCTGGGGCGGCTGCTGACCCGGCTGTTGCCGGCCCTGGGGCGGGTTGTCCTGGGGCTGGGTGTCTTGGGGCTGGGTGTCCGGGGTGTCATCGAACTTGTTGATGAAGCCCTTCGCCTTTTCGACCCCGGAGTCGATCTGGGAACCATGCCCGAACTTCGACTTGGCGAAGTCCGCCGCCTTGTCCAGGCCGCCTTCGATCTTGTCGTTGTGCTCGCGCAGAGCGTCGGTGGCCTTGTTCTTCAATTCATCGAAGTTGATGCCCATGACCTCATCGTCACACAGGTACCGGGCAACCCGCGCGGACGATCACCCTTCGCGGGGACGGGCTCAGAACGGCCGGTCACCCGCGATGGCGACACGTTCGGCCACCCGGGCGTGCGGGTGGTAGTCGTTGACGGCGTAATGCTGGGTGGCGCGGTTGTCCCAGAAGGCCACCGAGCCGGGCCGCCAGGCGAAGCGCACCTGGAACTCGGGGATGTGCGCGCGGCTGAAGAGGTACCTCAGGAGCCTGTCGCTCTCTTCGCGCTCGACGCCGACGATGTGGGTCGTGAAGGCTTGGTTCACGAAAAGCGTGCGTCGTCCGGTCTCCGGATGGGTGCGGACGACCGGATGCTCGACCGGCGGGAAGGCGTCCTGGTGCCGGAGCAGATGCCCGGGGTCGGAGAACCGGTCGAAACCGGGGATGAAGTCGTGGACCGCGGTCAGCCCGTCGACGCGGACGCGGATGTCTTCCGGCAGGTTGTCGTAGGCGGCGGCCATATCGGCCCAGATCGTGTCGCCGCCGACCGGCGGGACCTCGATCAGCCGCAGGACCGAGCCGAGCGCCGGCGCGGGCCGGAACGTGACGTCGACATGCCAGATGTTCTCGAACGCGGGCATGGTCGCCGACCGGGTGAACCGGGTGATGTCCTCGGTATCACCCTGGGGAATGAACGGGTTCGTCTCCAGATCACCCCAGTGGGCGGCGAACGCGCGCTGATGCGCCGAAGTGATGCGCTGGTCGCGGAAGAACAGCACCTTCCACTCCAGCAGTGCGCGGTTCAGCTCCGCGTGGAGTGCCGGTGTCAGAGGTTCGGCGAGGTCGACGCCGCTGATCTCCGCGCCGATCACGCGTCCCAGCGGACGCGGCGCGAAAAGCTCGTAAGGACGTTCCTCGACGCCTTCCGGCAGGCGCCGGAGCACCCGTGGCCCTTCGAGGATCCCGCCGTCGGGGACGGTCGCCGGGCGGAGGAGGACGCGGTCGGGCAGTTCGACGGACATACTGGGCTCCTGGGGTTGCCGATTTCCGGGATGGCGAAAACAGGCCACCTTCACGGATGGCCTCGCGGGGAAACGGGTTACGCGGGCGGCGAGCCCAGCCGTCCGCGGCGCAGGAGCAGAGCGGCGACGCCTTCGCCTGCCGAACGGGTCGGCGCGGACTCCCAGGTGACGGACACCCGGCCATGGTGGGCCCGTTTTGGCGTGCGGTCAACACCGTCCACGGGACGGGACGGTGTCATCGGCGCCGCTCATACGGGAAGCTCCCCGACCAGGCGTTCCGTTCTTCGCGCGGCCGCAGCGCTTCGGCCAGCACCCATTGCGAATGCGTCGTGCCGCCCCGGCCGACCGGGCCGAGCTGGAAGGTCACCCAGCCGACCCAGTGCGCCGTCGTCGTCGCCCGCCACATCCCCAGCAGTCCGGGGACGGTGGCTGTCAGGTCCAGGCCGTCGGGCAGGCGGGTCTTCACCGCGCCGACCGGGTACACCAGCTTGAGATCGACCCAAACGGGCTGGTGGGGCCGGATCATATGGAGGTGACGCGGCCCCGGCGGCATCGTGTCACCAGTGTCGAGCATGGCCCGATTATGCGTCACTTTTTCGAACATTAGTTCGAGATCATCCTCACCCTCCCCCGTCCGGGTGGTCTCTCGGGGGCGCGCCCATTGTGCACCCCCCTTGTCAGGGCTACCCTGACGCTTGTCAGGAACAGCCTGACACGATGTAAGGAGAGGTGCGGTCATGTCCTCCACCGCGGAACAGTCGGTCATCGCGGCGTGCTCGTTCTGCCTCAAACCCAATACCGAGGTCAGCACCCTGGTCGCGGGCCCGGGAGTGTTCATCTGCACGGGCTGCGTAGTGCTGTGCCAGCGGATCGTCGAGACCAAGGCGGGATCGGTTCCCCAGCTTGGCCCGTGGGAGCACGTGCATGAGCTTGAGGACGTGCTGGCGGCTCTGCCGCGAGTCGCCAAGACGTCGGTCCAGGTGGAGGAAACCCTCGCCTGCTGGGTTCGGCGTGGCCGGGAACTGGGCGCCAGCTGGGCTCGGATCGGTGAGGCCCTCGGCATGACCCGTCAATCGGCGTGGGAGCGATTCTCCGGCGAGGAATAACGTCGCCGTACCGTAGAGCGGCCGTTCGCCAGTGGCCGGATCGCGTGCTCAGTCACCATGGCCACTGAGCGCGTGTCTCCATGCCCGGTCGAACTCGCCGACGGCGATTCGAGACGCCATGAACTCCTGCCGCGCATTGATCTCGGCAAGCGGTGGGACGCTGAGGATCTCCACTGGTTCCTCGGCGAACCCGTGCGACCACGCGACCCGCAAGTACCACATCACCGCGTCTCTCCCGCCTGCGCCGATCCCGCTCTTCGCTGGGTCATGGCTAAGGTCGGGATCATGCTCGTCTGGATCAACGGCCCGTTCGGCGGTGGCAAGACGCAGACCGCGCACGAGCTGCGGCGTCGTCTCCCCGGAAGCGTTCTCAGCGATCCCGAGTTCGCCGGATTCGGCCTGCACCGGATGCTGCCGCCGCGGCTGCGTGGTGACTTCCAGGATCTGCCCGGTTGGCGCCAGTCCGTTATCGAAATGCTCGACCTGCTGCTGTGCGAGCAGGACGGCGTGGTGGTCGTGCCGATGACCTTGGTGGAGCCGAAGTACTTCGAGGAGATCATCGGTGGTCTACGGGATCGCGGGCACGACGTCCGTCACTTCGCGCTGCTGGCCGAACGGGAGACCGTGCTGCGGCGGCTGAGTGAACGCGGCATCGTCCACTCTGTACGCGGTGTGCCGCCGAAGCGCGAGAGTTTCGCGGTGTCGAAACTCGACCTCTGCCTGGAACGGCTGAACGGCGCGGAGTTCGGCGAGCACATTCAGACCGACCGGCTCACCGTCGCCCAGGTCGCCGATCGGGTCGCCGCGTCGGCGGGGCTGTCGCTGGAACCGAATACGGACAGTGCGCTGCGGGGCTTCGTCCGTCGCAAGTGGACGAGCGTGAAGCACATCCGGTTCGGCTGAGCCTCAGGCGCGGCGCTGGTAGGGCAGGAACCGCCGGACCAGCCGCAGCGGCGCGCGTTCGACGAGGTCGGGACCGCGCACGGCGTCGAAGGCCGCGCCGATCTGGTCGACCACGCCGGACAGCTGCTCGTTGCCGGGCATCGGCATCTCCGCCGGGTCCCGTTCCTCGCGGACGGCGGCCGCGAGTTCGGCGAGCGCGGCCGTCAGCAGGGCGATGTCGGCGTCGGACGGTGCCGGTGCGCCGCGGCCGAGGGTGACGCCGACCTCGGTGACGGCGTCCGCGACGCGTTCGAGTCCGGCGATCACCGGCCACCAGGCGACGGCCTGCCGCCCGGCGGCGGAGGGTTCGACGACGACCTGCTGGAAGGCTGTCCGGAGGTCGGCGAGTGCGCGGTAGGCGCGGCGGCGGGCGCGTGAGCGGACCAGTCGTGCTTCACCCGAAGGCGCGAGCACGAGTCCTTTGTCGACGTAGTCCACCAGGTTGTCGAGGCTGTCGGCGAGCCGTCCGCCGACCTGCGGGCGACGGCTGCCCGGCCAGAGCAGGTAGCCGAAGAGCAGGACGATCGCGCAGCCCAGCACGGTGTCGACGAGCCGTGCGAGCACGATGTCCCAGCTTCCGGTGCTGGCGAGGTCCATCTGCAGGATGATCAGCGGCGTCACGAAGGCGCTGAGGATGCCGTAGTTGCGGACCTTGCCGACCGCGACGCCACCCGCGAACACGGCGATCAGCAGCACCAGCAGCCAGCCTTCGCCGCCGGCGGCGAGCACGGCCGCGCCGATGCCGACGCCGATCACCGTGCCGATCCCGCGCAGCACCGCGCGGCCGAATACCGAGCCGAAGTCCGGTTTGAGGACGATGCCGACGGTGAGCGTGATCCAGTAGGAGCGTTCGAACGGGACCACCAGCGCGACGACCTCGGCGATCGCGACGCACAGGGTGAGCCGGAGTGCGGCGAACCAGGTGAGCGGGCCGGAGATGAGCGAGCCCACCCAGGTGCGGAGCCGTTTGTGCCACGGCTGGACCTCGCGCCGTTTCCGGTCGTCGCCCTTGCCGATCCGGGCGAGTCCGGCGTAGAGCGCGGCCAGGACGGCGTCGATGTCGTCTTCCGGCCGTTCCGGCGGTTCCGGGAGCGGCTGGTTCGCGAGCACGGCGGCCGACGTCGCGATGAAGTGGTCGATCACGTCGGCCGGGGCGCGGCGGCCGGCGTTGACCATCGCGACCGACGCCTCGACGGCCGGGGTGCTGGCGGACAGGAGGTTGAGCAGCTGGCGGTAGGTGGCGTCGCGGCCCGAAAGCCAGGATCGCGCGGTGAGCAGCCGGTCGTACGCGGTGTTCATCGCGGTCGTGAG
This sequence comes from Amycolatopsis sp. NPDC051071, assembly GCF_040682875.1. Taxonomy (NCBI): domain Bacteria; kingdom Bacillati; phylum Actinomycetota; class Actinomycetes; order Pseudonocardiales; family Pseudonocardiaceae; genus Amycolatopsis; species Amycolatopsis sp. NPDC051071. The sequence continues at coordinate 12,228 of NZ_JBFBBY010000120.1, forward strand.
CTGGTGGCGCGCGACACGTGAGGTGGCTTCGTCGGTCGCCGAGAGCATCGCGGCGAGTTCGACGTAGACATGCGCGACGGCGCCGCGTTCGGGGCTGGTGGCGCGGAAGGTCCAGGTGGCGAGCGCGACGAGCAGGCCCCAGGCGGCGCCGGCGCAGAAGTAGCCGAGGAGGAGTTCGACGCGCAGGCCGGTGACGTGCTGGCCCGTGCCGAGGACGCAGAAGACGAACATCTGCAGCCCGGCGACCGACGCGTTGCTGCCCGCGGCGCTGATCAACGCGGACACCGCCGCGACCCCGACGACGACCGGGATGGACGCGGCCGGGATGCCGCCGGTGATCAGCCCGGCGAAGTAGCCGACGGCGGCCGCCGCGGTGGCGCCGCCGAGCCGCCGGGCACGGTAGCGGTACGGGCCGGCGGATTCGGAGAGGACGGTGGGGAGCGCGCCGGTGGAGATGAGCGCGCCGACGCCGATGTCGCCGAGCGCGTAGCCGACGGCCAGCGGTACGGCCAGCGCGAGGACGGCGCGGCCGACCATGTTCCACGGGATGGGAACCGGCGTGCTGCGGAGCAGCTGCACCAGCCAATGCGGTGCGGCGATCTCGCGGCGCGTCGTACTCACGTCCCTATCTTGACTTATCCCTCACGGCCGGAGCGGTTATCGTCGCCACATGGGCAAGACGTACTCCTTCGAGATCAACCGGACGAGCAGCGCCTCGCCCGCTTCCCTGTTCGCGCTGGAGGCCGACGGTTCTCGCTGGTCGGAATGGGCGAAACCGCTGGTGTTCCACTCGCGCTGGGCGCGGGAACCGGGTGCGGACGCGGTGGGCGCCGTCCGCGCCGTGGGCCTGTGGCCGGTGTACCTCCACGAAGAGACGCTGGAGTACGAACAGGACCGAAAGCACGTCTACGGCTTCGCGGGCCTCAAGCTTCTGAAGGACTACCGCGCGGAAGTCTCCTTCACGCCGAACGCGTCCGGTGGCACGGATCTGCGCTGGACCGGCCGGTTCTCCGAACCACTCCCCGGCACCGGTGCCGCCGTCCGCACCGCCCTGCGTTCCGTGATCTCCATCCTGGCCACGCGCCTCGTGAAACACGCTGAACGCCCCTGACCCCCATCCCCCACCGCTCCCAGGGGGGCGTCCCCGAGTCCAGTCTACCGGGGGTGGGCGGGGGGAAGGGCTGGGCAGCCGAGTTGTCCACAGGTGACGGTGATTGTGGACAACTCCTGTGGATGTCGGGGCCGCGGTGTGTCATAAGGGGTCCCCATGGGACGAAATTCGTCCTATGGGGACCCCTTATGACATCCCTAGGCCAGAGTGAGCCGCCCCGAAGGCACGCAACCCCGGAAGGCACGCAACCCCGAAAGCCCGCGGGGCTCCCGAAAGGTCAGCCCGCGCCCAGGCACAGGAAGGGGCGCCGCAGCGGGTCGGCGGCGGTCGCCTCGGCGAGTGCCAAAGCGGGCGCGGTCCCGGAAGCGAGCCGACGGTGCAGATCGGACATCGCGTCGGCGGCGGCCTTGTCGCCGACCCGGGCGATCGCGCCGATGACCGTCCGCGAGCCGCTCGCGAGCAGGGTCCCGGCGAAACCGAGCGCCTCCTCGCCTGGCCGGATGTGGCTCATCGCGAGTTCGCAAGCGGCCAGCACGACCCGCTCCGGCGGATGCGCGAGCCGCGCGGTTTCGTGTGCGTACAACGGACCGCCGACCAGTTCGAGCCGCGAGAACAACGCGTTCGCCGGTTCGTGTGCGCCGTGTGCGACCAGGTGCGCCATTCCGGAACCGTCCAAAGCGGACAGTACGGCTTCGCTCGTCGCGTCCTTACCGTCGACGAGCAGGGCCTGCGGGTACACCGCCCGCAGGTTCCGCACCTCACCGACCGAACCCGGCACCCCTGGCCCGCCGGCGAGCAGGACGGGCCCCACGCTCCGGCGGCCGGACGCGGTCACCCACGCGGTCGCCGACGGCGCGATCGACACCGGATGCCCGTGCAGCGACGGCAAAGCGCCCCAAGGGAGTGCGTACAGCGAGCCGATCGGGACGATGATCAGCTCGCGGTTCTCCAGTGTCTTCGCCAGCGACGCGGAGATCAGTTTGTCCAGTTTGTCCGCCCGGCGCCGGGCGGAGCCGGTGACCACCTCGACCAGTGGCGCGGGCAGGTTGTCCGGGGCCAGCGCGTCCAGGTCCGCGTGCAGTTGCCTCGCGGTCTCGACGATCTCCGCGAGCGGCCCCAGTTTCAGCAGCCGGAACCGGCCGTGGTCGACAACCACCGCGTACAACGTGTCGCGGTAGCCCATCAGGCTGACCAGCACCCGATCCCCGAGTTGCTCGACCACCTCTTCGGGTGACGAGACCGGCCTCGGACGACCCCATTGGCTGGTGTACCAGCCGAGCCGGGTCGCTTCCTGCTGCAGACGGTCATAGCGCTCTTCGAGTTTCCCGACCGGTTCGCCAGACAGCCGCCGTGCCTGGATCGTCCCCTGCACATGCCGCATTTCGTTGATATGCCGGGCGAGCGCGGGATCCTCGATGAGCGGGAGCGGCTCGTAGCGGTACACCTGCGCGCGCGTGCGTTCCAGCCACGCGAACAGGCTCTTCGCCCCGGCCCCGCTGCGCCTTGCCTTCTTGAGCACCAGCGTCAACGCGAGTTTGCCCAGTTCTTCGCCGTGTGCCGCGGTTCCGCAGACGAGGTCGAGCCCACCCATGCGGTCGCGGATCTGCCCGAGTTCCGCCAGCCCGGCCCGCGCCTGGGCGAGCGCCGATCGCGGCCGGTGCGACGCCACCGCGAGTTCGGCCCGGCACAGCCGCAGCAGCATCCGGTGGTCGATCGGCGTGGTCTGCCGCGGTTTCGGTACCTGCGCCAGGAGTTCCTGCGCGGCGGCCGTCTCGTCACGACGGATCAGCAGCCGCACCGCGAACATCCTGGCCGCGCCCGCTTCGTCGCGGAGATCGAGTTCGGCCAGCCGGATCGCGAGATCGGCCAGTTGTTCGGGTAGTTTCCCGGACGGCCGCTTCTCCCTGTCCGCCAAGACTTTCACCGCGTCCGCGCGCAGCCGGGTCAGCGCGGCGATCTCCGCCCAGCGCCCCTTGCCGCGACGCCGGAAACTGCGCCGCGCGGAGGTCGCGAGCTTCTTCGCCAGCGCGTAGTCGCGCTCAAGGATGGCGGCGCCGGCCCTGGCGACCTCCGCTTCGGCGACGAGGTGGACGGCGCCGTTGCGCTGGAATTCCGGGATCGCGTCGTCGAGGTGCCGCGCCGCTTCTTCGGCGAGTCCCGCGGTGAGCAGGGCCTTCGCCTGGTCGAGCCGGACGAGCGGCAGCGAACCGGAACCGTCGGTCACGAAGATCGCGGCCGCCTGTTCGTAGTGCCGCAGTGCTTCCGGGATGTCGCCGAGCAGCTGGGCGTGATCACCGAGGTTGTGCCGGATCTTCCCTTCCAGCCGCCGGTATCCGTGCTCGACGGCCAGGTCCAGCGCGCGGACGAGGTCCTGGTACGCGGCGTCCGGGTTGTTCATCTGCAGATGCAGCCACGCGAGGTTCACCAGCGACCGCGTCAGCACCAGGCTGTGCTTCGCGCCCTCGGCGGCCAGCCCCGGCAGGAACGCGTTGTTGAGCGCGAGCGATTCCTCCAGCCGTCCGGCGCGCATCAGCACGACGGCACGCTGGAGCCCGACGACGAACCGGAGTTCGTGCCGGACGTCGCCGTCCGGCAGCAGCAGGCGGATGCGTTCCGCCTCGTCCAGCCGGGCGAGACCGTCCTCTTGGGACGCGATCTCCGCTTCCGCCGCCGCCAGGCTGATCAGGATCCGGACCCGGACCTCCAGCCGCGCGACCAGTTCCTCGTCCACCGGCCCCAGCAGCCCGAGTGCTCGCCGCATGAGGCGGATCGGCCTGCTGAGGCCATGATCCGCGGCGGCGGCCTTCGCCAGGGCATGGAGTTCGGCCGCCTCTTCGGCTACGGGATCGACGACAGGAGGAGACGGCGCGGGCACACGCACTATGGGAGCACACCCACGCCGCATAACGGAACAGCCGTCCGGTTAGAGCACCACTGTCGGGGTCACCACGGTCCTCCGGCACGTCACGTCACCGAGGTGGATCACGATCTGGGTCGTCCCCTGTGGAACGTTGTCCAGTACGAACCGGCCACCTTCGTCGGCGGTGGTGGAACTCGTCCCGTGTTCGGCGACACGGACCTCCACCCCGTATTCGCCGGCGGGTACGAGCCAGCCGTCGATCCGGTGCTTCTTGCCGATCTTGGTCAGGTTGATCATCACCGTCAGATCGCTGACGGTGAAGGTGATCGTGCCGGTGTCGCTGCCGCGGACACCCGCGGTCGCGTTCATCCGTTCCCAGCGCGCGACCTCGACGTCGAGGTTTTCGAGCGCGAGCGCGAACTGAACCCGCTGCACCAGATCTCCCGGTGGCGGGTCCAATTCGTCCATGAAACGTCCGATATCGGCTAACAAGGCCTCATCGCCCGGGGAGGTCATCTCCCCCGGCGTCCCGAGGTCGTTCATCGGCTTCCCCCTTCGTGGGCCAGCAGGTCGCGCATCGATTCGAGGCAACGGCCCCTGGTCGGTCCGACACTTCCGCGCGGCATGCGGAGTGCTTCGGCGACCAGTTGGTATTCCGCCCGCCCGGCGAGCACGGTCAGCCGAAGGAGCTGCTGACAGCGGTGCGGCAGACGGAGGAAGGCGCGCCAGACCCGGCGATCACGGTCGGCGCGGACGGCTTCCTCTTCGGGTGCCGGGTGGGTGCTTTCCATGCTTTCGGCCAGCTCGTCGGTCAGCGGGACGGGCTGAGCGCGGCGGCCGAAGGGGTGCTGCGCCTCGCGTCTGGCCGTGGTGATCAACCACGCGGCGAGCGCCTTGGGGTCACGGAGTTTCTCGAGCTGGCTGAACAGGGCGAGCCATACCGTCTGGACTACGTCCTCGGCGGTCAGGCGATCGAGCCCGTTCGCACGCGCGACATGCCACACGAGCGGGGTCAGCTCGTGCACAAGCCTGTCCATCGCCTGGCGGTCACCGGCCCGCGCCGCTCGCATGCAGGCGGCATGCAGGTCGGCACCGGTCAGGCCTTCCCATGGCGGGTCTACCTCGGTCGTTTGCACGTCGGTCACCGTATCTGCCCCACTTCGGACGTGTCTTCGTGTCGGCGCTGGCAGTATCGCGGGCCCTTCGGGGAGAAGGAGCGTGCAGGAGGCTCTGGGATACATCAAATCGCTAACTTTTTGTCGAATCCGGAAATCCCTGTCGGTCGAACGGGGGATCGAGCAAGGCACCGGCCGGCGCGAGTAGGTGTGGACTGCGCACCGGCCGGCCCTTTTTCCCTCCCCCCGGGCCCGCTCCCCAACGGGCCCGCGTCCGGGTGTCCCCCTCCCCCGAGGGAGCACCCGGAGGTGATACCCGGAGGCCCCCTCGGCTTCCGGATATCACCCGTCTGTGCTTATCGAAGCTGTGTCAGTTCACCGTCGGCTTGGTGCCGTGCGGTTCCCAGTTGCCGTCCGGTGCCGCCCCGGGGCGGGGCGGGACCGGGGCCGTGACCGGGCCCGGCTTCGGAGTGGTTTCTTCGAGGTCCTCAGTGGCCGTGGCCTCGTCGTCGACGGGCGCGGTGTTGGTCTCGGTCGTCATCGGGTGTCCCTCATTTCCTCGACTGCTCCATAGGACGCAACGAGGCTGCCACCAGATACACGCAGAGCCAGCTTTTTCGGAGAAATTTCTCGTTTTGTGGCAGTCGGGTGACCTGATCAGCGGTTTTCAGCCGAAAGGGTGTCACTGAGTAGTTGACGGCTCACGTCCGCGAGTTGCTCGGCCCAGCGCCGGTAGCCCTCGGGGCCGGGGTGGAAGCGGTCCTCGGCGAAGGTCGAGGGGTCCAGCATCGCGGCCGGCATCGGGACGTGGACGACGCCGGGCAGAAGCCCCAGCCGGGCGGCTGCCGCGTCGAGGGCCACCGACCGCGCGCCGAGGACGTCCCGCAGCGGCCGCGGCAGCGCGGGGAACCGGCCCATCGGCGGCACCCCGGCCAGGACGACGGGGATCCGGCCGGCGCGGCGGCGCAGGGAGACGATCAGGTCGAGCAGGTCCCGCCGGTACCGCGCGGCCGAACGCAGTTCGATCGTGTCGTTGACGCCGAGCGCGATCACCGCGAGGTCGGCGGGGTCGAGCAGCGGCAGCAGGTCCTCGCGCGCCACCCGGGCGTTGGCCCCGGTGCGGCCGATGGCTTGCCAGGCGACGGCGCGGCCGTCCCGCGCGAGTTCGCGGGCGAGCCGTCCGGTCAGCGCCTCGGCGTGCGTCGCGGCTCCGACGCCGTCCACAGTGGACTCGCCGAGTACCGCGAGCCGCAGCGGACGCCCTTCGCCCGCCACGAGGCCGGTCACCGGACCCGCCGCGCCGGGCAACCTGGGTGTCGTGCGGCGCACCCGGACCGCCTGCGCGAGCAGGATCGGGGCGAGCGCCACCGCACGACTGATCACTTCCGGGACCCTACTGCCGCGTTTAGTCCTCTGGTGGCGATCGTTGCGTACGCGACAACCGCGAGTAGAGGACTGGTTGCGGTAGTTGCGTGTGCATGGATCGCCACTAGAGGACTAAACGCGGCGGGGACTCAGCCTTGGGCGATCGAGACGGTCTGGCGGATGAGCGTGTCGTCCAAGGCCGCCCGCAGCAGGTAATCGGCGACGTCGGCGCGGTTGATGCTGAAGCTCCCGCGGACGTTGCCGTCCGTGCGGGCGGCGATCGCGCCGGTTTGCGGGCCGTTCAGCAGCCGCGGTGGGCGCACGATCGTCCAGTCGAGTTCGCTCGCGGTCACGACCCGCTCGGCGGCGACCATGTCGTGGAAGTTGTTCTTGAGGACCTGCCCCAGGATCGGCTTGACGAGGTTCCTGGTGAAGAAGCCGTCCCCGTCGACGAACGGGCCGCTGGCGGTCACCACGAGCAGCCGCCGGACACCCGACGAACGCAGTGCAGCGAGGGCGGCGTGTGCCCCCTCGGTGACGACGGTCGTCGGCTTCCGGTCGGGGGCGCCGAGTGCCGAGATCACCGCGTCGCGTCCGGCGACGGCCTCGGTCAGCGCGCCGTGCTCGGACAGTCCGGCGACGACGATCTCCAGCAACGCGCCCTCGACGGTCAGCCGGGACGGGTCGCGGACGACCGCCGTGACGTGGTGGCCCGCGGCGAGGGCCTGCTTGACGACCTCGGTGCCGATGCCACCGGTCGCCCCCAAAACGGTGAGCTTCATGGTCACGCCTTTCTGGTTAGTGAACACTCACCCACTATGGTGAGTGTTCACTAACCGGTTGTCGAGCGAACGCTGAGAAGCCCTCAGGGAGTGAAGATGGGAAGCCGCGAGGAGATCGTCGCCGCGGCGGCGAAGGTGATGCGCGAGCAGGGCTACGCGCACGCCACCACGAAGGCGATCGCGAAGGCGGCCGGTTACTCCGAGGCCTTGCTGTACAAGCACTTCAAGGACAAGACCGAGATCTTCCTGAGCGTGCTGACCGAACGGCTTCCCGCGCTCGGGTCCACCTTGGACGAGCTGATGGGGACCGCGTCGGCGACACCGCTCGCGGCGAATCTCGCCCGGCTGGCGCGGATCACGCTGTCGTTCTACCTGGAGAGCTTCCCGATCGCGGTGTCGCTGTTCTCGTCGCGGGAGCTGCTCGCGACCCATCGGGAGCAGGTGGCGGGCAGGCAACGCGGGCCGGACGTCCCGCTCGCACGCGTCACCGAGTATCTGGGCGAAGAGGCCCGGCTCGGCCGGATCCGCGAGGGCGCCGATCTGGAGGCGGCGGCGTCCCTGCTGCTCGGGGCGTGTTTCCAGTACGCGTTCCTGACGTCCTTCGAAGACCGCGAACCGGCGGCGGAAGAACTGGACGACTGGGCGGAGCGGCTCGCGGCGACACTGGCGCGGGCGCTCTGAGCTACTTGCCCTTCGCGGCCCGCATCTCGTGCCACTTGGCGTACATGACGTTGAGTTCCTGGATCATGAAGCTCAGGAAGTCCCGCATCTCGGCGACCCGCTCGCCGGCCGGCGTCTCCGCCCCGAGTGCTTCGACGCCCTCGTCGGCGGCGTCGCGCCACAGGGTGATCATGCGGTCGCGTTTCATAAAGGTGGCGTACCAGAGGTCGTCGAAGAGCCGGTAGTGGTCGCGGCGCGAGCCCGGCTCGCGTTCCTTGGCGACCAGGCCGATCTGCTCCAGCCACCGCACGGCTCCCGAGATCGCCGCGGGACTCACCGAAAGCTGTTCGGCCAGTTCGGCCGCGGTCAACCGGCCGGCGTCGGTGGTCATCAACGCGGCGAACACCCTGGCTGGCATGCGCTGCATCCCGATCTGGGAGAGCGTGATGCCCAGGTGTTCCACGTAACGGCGGACGGCGTCCTCGTCTCTCTGGGTGCTCGAAGCACTCTCAGGCGTCGTCATGGGCACATCCTCTCGTACAACCCCCAGAGCGATCACACCGTCCATACGTTTTCTTAACTTCACAACTTCGTGAAATCACTGTACCTTCAGACACATGGAAAACGCCATCTCCATCTCCGGCCTCCACAAATCCTTCGGCCGGACCAAGGCTCTCGACGGCCTTGATCTACGGGTACCCGTTGGGGAGGTGCACGGTTTCCTCGGCCCGAACGGCGCGGGGAAGTCGACCACCGTCCGGGTCCTGCTCGGCTTGCTCCACGCGGACTCGGGGGACGTCCGCCTGCTCGGCGGCGACCCCTGGAAGGACGCGGCGAGCCTCCACCGGCGCCTCGCCTACGTCCCCGGCGACGTCAGCCTCTGGCCCAACCTCTCCGGCGGCGAGGTCATCGATCTGCTGGGGCGGCTGCGGGGCGGGCTCGACCAGAGCCGCCGCAAGGACCTCATCGAACGCTTCGACCTCGACCCCAAGAAGAAGGGCCGCACCTACTCCAAGGGCAACCGGCAGAAGGTCGCCATCGTGGCCGCCCTGGCCTCGCACGTCGACCTGCTGATCCTCGACGAGCCGACCTCCGGCCTCGACCCGCTGATGGAGGCCACCTTCCAGTACGCGATCCAGGAGGAGCGCGAACAGGGCCGCACGGTGCTGCTTTCGAGTCATATCCTGGCCGAGGTCGAAGCGCTCTGCGACAAGGTCAGCATCATCCGCGACGGCCATACGGTGGAAACCGGCACGCTGGCCGAACTGCGGCACCTCACTAGGACGTCGATCTCCGCCGAACTCGACGGCCCGCCGAACGGGCTGGCGAAACTGGAGAACATCCACGACCTCAAGATCGAGGGGAACCGGGTCCGCTTCGACGTCGAGACCCGTTCGCTCGACGAGGCTCTGCGGCGGCTCACCCAGGTCGGCGTCCGCAGCCTGACCAGCCAGCCGCCGACGCTGGAAGAACTGTTCCTCCGCCACTACGCAGGCGAAGCGAGCGCGAAATGACCGCGACGCTGAACCGCCCCGCGCATGCCGCCGTCGCCGAACCGGCGCACGGGCTCGTCGGTACCTGGCAGCTGACCAGGCTCGCGCTGCGACGGGACCGGATCATCCTGCCGATCTGGGTCATCCTGCTCGGGATCATGCCTTCGACGTCTTCTGGCACGTACGAAACGCTGTACCCGACGGCCGCCGAACGGACCGGGCTCACCGCGGGGATGGGCGCGAACCCGTCGCTGTCCCTGATCTACGGCCCGGCCTTCGACCTCTCGACCGCGGGCGGGTTCACCGCGTGGCGGCTCGGCGGTTTCCTCGCGTTGGTCATCGGGCTGATGGCTGTCTTCACCGTCACCCGGCACACCCGCGCCGAGGAGGACAGCGGCCGCGCGGAGCTGCTGGCGTCCGCGGTGGTCGGCCGGTACGCGTTGCTGACCGCGGCCGTACTCGTGTCCGCCGGGACGAGTGTCCTCATCGGACTCATCGAGACCGTGCTGATGATCGGCGCGAAACTGCCTGCCGGGGGCGCGATCGCGCTCGGTGCCGTCACCGCGGCGACCGGGCTGGTCTTCACCGCGATCGCCGCGGTCGCCGTCCAGGTGGCCGGGTATTCGCGGACGGCCAACGGGATCGGCGCCACCGCCGTCGGTGTCGCGTTCCTGCTGCGCGCGGTCGGCGATTCGACGTCGGACGCGCGGTGGGTCTCGTGGCTGTCCCCGATCGGCTGGGCGCAACGGCTGCGCCCGTTCGCCGACGAGCGCTGGTGGGTGTTCCTGCTGCCGTTGGCCGCGACCGTGGTCGTCGGCGCCGTCGGTTACGCGCTGATCCCTCGGCGCGACATCGGGACCGGCCTCATCCCGCCGCGTCCGGGACCCGCCGAAGCCGCGTCTTCGCTGCGCGGCCCGTTCGCGCTGGCGTGGCGGCTGCACCGGGGCCCGGTGATCGGCTGGCTGATCGGCGTGGCGGTCTGTGCCGCGGTGTTCGGCTCGGTCGCGAGCGGGATCGGTGACGTCGTCGGGGGAAGCGAGCAGGCGAAGGAGATCTTCCAGCGCCTCGGCGGCACGGACGCGTTGATCGACGCCTTCATGGCGGCGATGGCCGGCATGTTCGCGATGGTCGTCGCGCTCTACGGGGTGCAGGCCGCGCTGCGGATCCGCGCCGAGGAGACGGCGATCCGCGTCGAGCCGCTGCTCGCGACGGGCGTCGGCAGGCTGCGGCTGCTGGGAAGCCATCTGGTGTTCGCGTTCGGCGGCACGGCGCTGATGATGGTCGTCAGCGGTGTCCTCTTAGGACTGTCGAACGGGTTGCGGGGCGAGGACGTCGGCGGCTCGATCGGCGACATGACGGTCGCTTCGCTCGCTCAACTCCCTGCGGTGTGGGTGATCGTCGGTCTCACCGTCGCGGTTTTCGGCCTGGCGCCGAAGTTTTCGTCGGCGGCGTGGGCGATTGCCGGGCTGGCGTTGCTGCTCAGCCTGTTCGGCCCGGTGCTGAACCTGCCCGAGGTGCTCCTGGACGCCTCGCCGTTCTCGCACGTGCCGAAACTGCCCGCCGCGGAGTTCACCGTGACGCCACTGCTCTGGCTGACCGGGGTGGCTGTGGTCGCGCTGGTGGCGGGGCTCGCCGGCTGGCGCCGCCGCGACGTCGGCTAGGGCGCCCGCCGCGTGGTGCGAAGGGCACTTTCGCAACGTTGCGAAAGTGCCCTTCGCGACCCCCGCGGGGGGGGGCTGCGTCAATCGCGGCGGGGTCAC
>NZ_JBFBBY010000121.1:0-23315 GCF_040682875.1 Amycolatopsis sp. NPDC051071
TTCCCTCTGTCGCAAGAAGGAATGATCAACCAAGGGCTTCACTCATGATCAACCAGGGTGTCACCCGGCCACTCAGACGTTAAAACTCAAGCTAGGGCGTGTCTGGCAAATCTCGTTCGCGGTCTTCGCGCCCAGGCGGCCCCTGGCGGCGCGGGCCCTTCGACCGAGTACGGTCCAGTACGAGGCCGAAGGGCCCACACCACCAGGAACCACCTGGATCACGAAGACCATCGAACAGATTTGCCAGACACGCCCTAGTCCATACAGCGTGGCAATAGTGTTGGCGCCTTCGCCTTCTTGGAAACGCAGAACCACGATCGACGCGTCGGCGTCGGTCATCGCGAGCGTGCTGCCGTCTGCGCTGAACGCCGGAACGCTCCTGCCCCGTGGGAGAGCCGACCGCTGGCGTCGACCTCGATGGTCTGCTTGCTCCCACCGGGCAGGGACGCCGACGTGCGGGTTCCCGGCGTTGTCGTAGCCGTAGCCGGTGACCTTGCCCGCCTGGTCGGTCAGCGAGCTCAGCCGGTCCGCGGCGTCATAGCCTGGTTGTCCGCTCGCCCATCGAAGCGTTCATGCGGTACTCATCGGGTCCCTTCCAGGTGGTCGCGTTCACGCCAGGCGCCTTCCCAGCGCCGAGTCAGCGCCGGGTAGACGAGGAGGTAGCGGAACGGCGCGATGGCGGCCATGTAGATCCGGCCGAAGGTTCCGTTCGGCTTGACCAGAACGGTCATCCGCAGTTCGTGCTCGCCGTCGGACCGTTGCGCCCAGCCGAGGTGCATCACCGCGTGCGCTGTCTTGTTCGCCAGTTCACGGGCCGCCTCGGTGCCGAGTTCGTAGACCGGTTTGAGCGGCAGGTCCCCGTCCGGGCCGCGCGGGGCATCGCGGAGGTCTTCGGGCAAGCGGTCACGGAGCGAGGCGACGCGCGCTCCGACACCGTCCGATGTCTTGTCCCAGCCGAAGAGCGCACCGAGCCTCCACCGCGCCCAGAACAGAAAACGCACCGGCCTCGGCTGCTTCGCGAGCCCGCCGGCTTCGCGCATCGCGGCGAGCATCACCGGGAAGTCCCCGGGTCCCGCGCCGGGTGTGCGGAACGCCCACGTGTCCTCGACCTCGAAGTCACCGGCGAACTCGTGGATGCGCCACGGTCGGTCGGTGTAGGCGGCCTTGTCGAGTCGCGTCATCGTGCGGCCTCCCATTCCGCCATCAGGGCGAGAAGTTCGTTCTGCGCCAGCGCGGCCATGCCGGGTTCGAGTTCCCGGTAGCGCTGGTAGAGGTTGACCACGATCCGCTCGGCGTCCAGCCAGGCGGCGTACCCGGCCAGGTCGACGGTCGCGGCCGCCTCACGGAAGGTCAGGCCCTTCTCGTGAGCGGCGTCGGCCTGCTCGACCACGTGGGTGAGGTAACCGCGGACCGCGCGGATGCCATCGGCGTCGGTGACCGGTCCGTGACCGGGCACGATGGTGGGGGCGTCCAGCGCGAGCATGATGTCGCAGGCGGCGATCCAGTTGGCGATCGGCCCGTCCCACACGATCGGGGTGCAGCCGATGAACAGCAGGTCGCCGGCGAACAGGACACCCGCGTCCGGAATGTGCACCACCGAGTCGGCGCTGGTGTGTGCGGGCCCCAGGTTCAGCACGCGCGCCTCCCGGCCGCCGAGGTTCAGCGTGAGTTCCCGATCGAACGTGTCGTCCGGCAGCCGCAGCGTGATGCCCTGGAATTCGAACGGGCCGAAGCGTTCCCGCAGATACGGGGTCAGCACCGGGCCCAGCTCCGCGATCTGCACCGCGGCCAGCAGGTCTGGGGCGACCTCGTGATGCATCTGCTTCGCGGTGTCGGCCGCCGCGATGAGGCGCACGGTGTCGTCGAGCAGCTGGTTGCCGTGCGTGTGATCGCCGTTGGCGTGAGTGAGCACCGCGTGGGTCAGCGGGTGTCGGTCGGTGATCGGCTTCATCGCCGCCAGCATTTCGCCGGTCAGGCGCAGGTCGAAGAGCGTGTCCACGAGCAGTGCGGCGTCAACTCCCGCGATCAGGCCCGCGTTGCTCCACCCGTAGCCCCCGTCGGGCAGCAGCCACGCCCAGACGTTCGGCCCGACCTCGTGCAGTCCCTTGACGTAAGGCACCTTCGGGGACCGCGCGGGGTTCACCCGTTGCCTGCGCGGTGCGGCATCGGGGTTCCGCCGGGCGGGAATCGGGTGCGGCGCGGGCGTGGCGACGACGGTCTGCCGGGTCTCCCCCAGCGCCTCCACCCGCAAGGCCACCTCGTCACCCGGTTTCAGCCAGCCGCGGAAGGACGCCGGGTCGCCGGGCGAGAAGTGCTCGATCAGGCAGCAGGTCGGCACCGTCCCGGAGCCGAACACCTCGCCCGGCAGCAGATCGACACCACGGGAGGCGTACGAGATCACTTCACCGAAGGTCCAGTCCATCGCGTCGGTGCGGCCGCCGCCGACCCGCTCTCCGTTGACGGTGGCTTCGACCTCAAGAGCGAGCCTTCCGTCGCGCCGGTACGGCTCCAGCTCGTCGGCTGTCACCAGATACGGCCCGAGCGTGGTGACGGAGTCCTTGCCCTTGGCCTGCCCGATCGCCAGGGGAGATTCCCGCATCTGCAGGTCCCGGGCGGACCAGTCGTTGTAGATCATGTAGCCGATGATCGCCTGTTCCGCCTCGGCAGGCGTGAAATCCCGGCCGCCTGCGCCGATCACGGCGGCGATCTCCAGCTCGAAGTCCCACCACCTACTGCCCGGCGCCATGGGCACCGGCTCGTGCGGGCCGACCACCGTCGACGGGCACGCGAAGTAGAACGCGGGAATCTCGTACCAAGCGTCCTTCAACACCCGGCCCGCGCCCATCACTTCCTGGCAGTTACGCATGTGGTCCAGGAAGCACAGGCAGTCCCGGAGGGCCGGTGGCCGCGGGATCGGCGCGAGCAGTGCCGCCCCGGCCAGCGGCACCACTACGGCCGGTGACCGCAATGCCCGCTCGCCCGCCTCACGTAAGCCGTCGGCGCCTCGCCCGACCAGCTCGATCAACTCCGCGCCTGCTGCCAGTGCGTGAATGTCGCCGTCCCGCACGACACCGACGCGGTCGCCCTGCTCGGACCGATAAGTGACCCACTTCATGAACACTCCCTATGTTGTCCAACATAGGGAGTGTTGCATGGCAAGCCAGTGGCTTTCCAGCCACGGGTAGACTGTGTGACTGTGACAATGACTTCACGGGCGACCCGGCGCACGGAGATGACCCAGGAGAGCCGCCGGCTCCTGATCACGGCGGCGGCCGAACTGTTTGCCGAGCGCACTTACCGGCGGACGACGTTCGAAGACATCGCGACGAGGTCCGGGGTGAGCCGCGGCTCGATCCCGTGGCACTTCGGCAACAAGGAGGGCCTGCTCGCCGCAGTCGTCGAACACGTCATGGCGGAGCTGCGGACCGACGCGGACGCCCTCGAATCCGGCACACTCGACGAGGCACTGCGCACGCTCGTGACGTTCACCAGACACCCGTCGACCCAGCTCTTCGTCACCCTCATCGCCGAGGCCATGGAACCGGGGTCGGCACTGCACAAGTGGTACGCCGACCTGCACAAGGCATTGCGCGACCAAGTGCGATCCTGGGTCGAACGCGCCGAACTCGCCGACGACGTACGCGCCGAAGAGCTGAGCATCGTCCTACTCGGCACGGTCATGGGCGTCCACCAGCAGTGGCGCATCGCCCCGGATTCGATCGACCTCGACCGCACATACGCGACGTTCGGCGCCCTGCTGCGCTCAGCCGGTCTCTGAACCGCTCGAAACCCGACCGAGGAAAAGCTTAAAGCCGAGTTGACTTCTCTCTCGCCGACGCCCGCGGCCGCATCGATGAACTGGCCACACGACTGACCCGACCTGCTGACTCAGCGGCAGCAACTGGTCCGGGCCGCGGCGGACTTCAGAACCGACGAACAGTCCGTCCGCGCACCCGCCAGGCCGACGCTGTGGTCGAAGCCGCCCGGGCACGCGCCGCCGCAGCGGGCTTGTCGCCAGACGTCGCCGAAGCCATCTGGCGCGCGATGCCCTGTTCTCGAGAGCGATTCTCGCAGGCATCACCCCATCGGCGCACCCGCTGGCTCACACGATCACCACCACTTGGACCATCGTGCGGTTGCGGGCAACATCCTTCGCTTTGCTGGCAGGGTCCGCTATCGCAACCGGCGGAATAGCGTCGATACCTTAGGGCAGTGTCCCCGCCTCGTTCTTCTTCGGGTGATGGTGCTCGCAGTCCGGCTTCGAGCATTCAGCGGCGTTCCTCGCATTCCAGGCCGTGCCCATCGACTCGTATCTCCGGGTGAACTGCGCGTCTCGGCGTGCACGCCACACCGACGGGACGATCCTGCGGGTCACCAGAAGCTCATGCGGTGCGTAGTCGTTGTCGGTAACGGACACCTCCATCCCGGCGGCCGTCAGGATGATCCGCATCGCCGTGGACATCGCCTCGCCGATTGTGGACAGCAACCGCTCGAACGCAGCGCATTCCTCGCCTTCCCGATGCGGGTCCTCGAACCAGGCATCCTTCGCCGCGTCCATAAGGACGGCGTGCTCACTCCAGCCGACCAACACGCCACGCAGATCCGGCACATCGACCACCACGACCGCTCCAGCGGTACCTGCCGGACCGTCACCAGGAGCGACCGGCAATCCAGCCGCGGCCAGTTCGGCCTGAACGACATCGCGTAAAGCCTTGAGGTCAAACCGTCGCTGCGAGTCCGCAGATGCTTCCGTCAAGCCGTCATCCTTCCAAACGTCCAAGACCAAACCCCGCACCCTGGGAACATCGAGCTCCCGCACCCGCCCGGGCGATGGCGAGTCCGGCAACGACCTCGAAGCGCTCCGCCAATGACGAACCCGCTCGACGAAGCCACGGCACGACGTCGACTGCGACCCCACTTAGTCAGCCACCGCTCAGCGCCGCCTGCAATGCTCTTACTGTAAGCAGCTGCTGAACGAGCTTTGTCGTGAGCACGATGCATCACCACCACTGCGTCCACCGCGCACGAGCGGACACGACTCCTTTGTTTGACCTGATGCGTGCACGAATGTGGGCTCGCCGGCCCGACCGCTCCGACCCGGGCTCAGAACGCGACGGCGACCGGGTCACGGTTGATGGGCAGCATCGACCATTGGAACTTGGTGCCCCGCTCCATGACGGCGTTCACCAGCACACGTCCTGCCCCACGACGTCGATGCTTCTCCTCGACCTCGACCTCGACATGGACGTTTATATACAGGTCAAAGCGCCATCCCGGTCGGTGTTCGCCAAACCGAGCTACCGGCCAGCGGCATGTGAGGATGTTCAGGCGTGCTGGTGGCGTGTCACGATTGTCGAACCGGTCGACCGCACCGCCGTAAGAATGCCGGACCACCTTGCAAGCGGCGCCCGCAGCACGGGCGTCTCTCCGTGCCGGAGCCAGCCGTGTCAGGGGCGAGCGAGGGCCTCGACCGGCATCGCGAGGCGCTGCGCAAGCGTCTCGTCATGACGAGCGATCTCCCGGACGAGTGCTCCGATGGATACCTCGTTGGCGCGGCGCAGCTCGTGATCGTCTGTCGTGCGGGCGCGCGCCCGCACAAGTTCGTCGAGCAGTTCGGCAGGGAGCTTGTCGGCCTCCCGGCCGTTGTGTGGATTGAGGCCATAGCGGACGCAGGCCAGCGCGATGATCTGATCACGCACGCCGTCGAGCATCATCAGGGCCTGCCATCGACGGCCCCGTGCGATCGCGGAGCGTGCATGCAGCCCGTACAGCCATCCCATCCCTGCGAGGTGATCAGGGTCGGGGCTTGCTGGGTTCGTCGGCGTGTTCGCTGTGCCGAATATCAGGTTGAATCCCGGCTCGGTCGCCCGGAACTGATCATCGGGCCAGAACGAAATATCGATCTGCAACGAGCTGGCGAGGAGGAACACCCGATAGAGGACTCCTCCGGCCACAACGTCGAGATGGTGCGCCACGTCGTACTCGTCATAGAGTCTGGTGGTCCAGCGAGCACTGACCTCGTCCGGCTCCGCCGTGGGGACGATACGCAGCGCGAGATCGATATCCGACCACGCGTCCTCACGGCCTGTCGCTCCGGAGCCAACCAACGCTGCCGCTCTGACCTCGGCATCATCACGCGCCCGGGAGAGAAGAGCGTCCCGGACGGCCGTCCTCTGCATGATCGAAAACATGCAAACAACCCTAAAACATCACAGAAACAGGGAGGCATTGTGAATACCGTCTTCACGATGCCGGGCATCGCCCGAGACCAAGCGTCTACCGCCGTCAGCCGGGCTCGAACCCCACCCTAAACGAGCCCGGGCGCAGTAACCAAGTGGCAGCGGCGGCACTCGAAGCCTTCGAAGCCATGCGACGCGAAAGAGTCATTCGAGCGAGGGCAAGCCGCCGCAGCCGCACGACACACCGACGCGGCGTGCCGCGGTGGATCGAACAGCGAAGCCGCGATCGCAGAATCGCCCAATCAACTCAAAGCGGCGCCATGGATCCGCCAGCGTGGTTACATGAGCACCAAATCGTTTGGGACTAAGCAGCTTTCAGCCGCCACTATCTGTTCAATTGCTGCTGCGACCCTACGGTGTCGTTTGCCACCGTTGTGAGACCACCGACAGCAGGCGATCCGACGTGAGAACATGTTCCAGACCCACTGTGCGAACCGATCATGGCGATGGCGACTGAACGTCCTGTCATGCCGATGAGCGGGTGGGTCTGGCCATTGCGGGCGCGCCAGTGTTGGGGGTTTGTGCCAGAGGTCGCGAGCAGCTTGCAAATCGGTAGGCTCTTCGCATGGCTCCTAGATCGTTTTCCTCGCCGCCGCGGCCCATCGTGGTCGGTGACGTTGTCGTCGCGTACTCCGACGCGCTTGGCGAGTGGACCGCCGGGCAGATCACCGGCATCGACGGGGACTGGAAGAAGGTGGATGTGCTGGACCTAAATTGGTCAGGTCCAGAGCCGACGTCGCTGCTGGACCTGGGAGATCTCGCGCCCTTGCGGCTGACCCATCACAGCTGGAAAGATAAGCTGTCTCATTGTCATTTCAACTGGGTTCTTCCTCGTAGCCACAAGGTGATCGGCAACCAGCCGCTGCTGCGAACGCAAGGTTCCAACAGCTACGGCTCCGCATGGCGGCTCGGGCTGCAACTGGCCCTGCAGCGCTCCTGGGACGGTGGCAATCGCGACTCCTGGGAGGACCCGGGTGCCCGAAGGTTCAGCGATGAGGATTTCCGCCACGAGGTCGGCGGTCGCCCAGGCTCCGATGGGGAAGTCTATGACGTGGAGATCACCGTCGTGGACACCCTCGACTGCTCCCGTGTGGTCGCTGCCTATCCCGGCCTGAAACGGCTGACTCTGCACGGGAAGCTCGGCACGCTGACCAATGCCGAGAGCCTCAACCGGCTAGCCGCGCTTCAGCGGCTCTCCATCTCCGACCTCTTCGGCATGACCAGCATGGACCGGATCACACCGGAGAATATTCCGCACCTTGAGGCGCTGTCCCTGTCCAGCGTGCCTGCCGAATACGCCACCGCCATGCGAGCGACCTGGCGCACGGAGATCCCCAACGGAACTGACGTGGACATCCGCGAGCCCCGAAAGCCGAACTGGGTCGCGGAGAATCGGGACAACCCGCTGCGTGACTGGGATGGGCGCGAGCACATCAGCACCGCTCGCTTCAAAAAAGCCGTCGCCCAGTACAAGACCACGCGACGTGCCGTGCTGGCCGAGCTCCGTGCACCGGAGACGGCCGATCAGCTGTCGAAGCTGTTCTCGCTCGGGCGCGAGTACGGCGAGGCCTTCAACCACATGGATCGTCGGAATTCCTTCATCGAAACAGTGGAACGTGAAGAACTCTTCGACGCGCTAGCCGGCACCGTGAAAACCGCCGAGGAGGAACTCGGACGCGATCTCACCCAGGCAGGCGAACACTTGATCAAAGGCCTCGAATCCATCCGTGACTGGTAGACCAACCTGCGACATCCGCTCATGCCGCGAGGCGCTTGGCCCAGCAGCCACAGCAGCTCATGCGCGACGTGCCAGCCGTTGACTGTCAACGCAAAGTCGGGTTCCGCAAGCCAGCCGCGGCCTGACAGGCAATCGGGTCCAATGACTTCCGGCAGTCCGGCGTTCGAGAGCGTCTCCGGCGGACTCCCTCCATGCGTCTGGCCAGCAGACTTCGCTGCGACCGGGAAGAGCTGGCGCAGCGTGGTCTTCGTTCTTGCCGAGCGCCGGTGCGCACAGGACGTCTCGATTCTGCGATGGACTTGATGATCCGACCAGAGCCCCCGGGTGCGGCAGTTACATGCGCACACCGGGACGCGACATCACAGGGACGACGAACCAAAGAGGTGCGGCCTGCACGGCCGAGCGAGTTGTCCAGCTGCGTTAAGCCGACAGGACGGTGACGGTCTACGACGTCGACGGCCGCCCTGCCACTCTCTTCTACCCCGGCATCGCGCTCGTCCATCACCACGGCGACCAACTCGTCGGCCAGGTCTGGCTGCCCGTCGGCGGGAACCCTCCTTCGCCGACGACGAATCCCTGATCACGGCGCTACACGCCGCCTTTTCCGGAGCCCGGACAACGGCCTGAACGAAGCATCCCACCCGGACCGGTGGTCCGAATGGACAGTGATGCCCGACCGGCAGACGCCGCCACCGTGGACCAAGCCCATAACCACTGGCCGACCGCGCCGGGCGCCGGGGCCACTCGCGGCTGAGCGCGTAGCCCGCCCGGTAGGCGGCGGGTGAGCGACGGCACCCTGCCCGAGGAATGGCTCCTCGCCGAATAGCCGCTTGACAAGCCCAGATCGGTCAAGTGCTGGTTGTCCACCATGCAGCGTCCGCTGATCTTCCTCGATGTCGACGGGCCGCTCATCCCATTCGGCGGTCCGCTGCGGCAGTATCCGACCTACCAGACAGATCTCGCACCACAAGGGGCCGGCTCGAACCCGCTCCTAGCCCGGATCAACCCCGACCATGGACAACGGTTGACAGCGCTACAAAGGCGATCTGGTCCGGGCGACGACCTGGATGGCCGACGCGAACAACTGCGTCGCGCCACTAATCGGCCTACCACAGTTGCCGGTGGTGGCCCGGCCGGAACCATCCGACATCGATGAACAGGACGAGCGCGACGGGCTGCACTGGAAGACCCGCACCGTCGTCAACTGGGCGGCAGGACGCCCATACGCCTGGATCGACGACGAGATCACCGACACCGATCGAACCTGGGTGTCCACGCACCATCACGGGCAAGCCCTCCTCCATCGCATCGACCCCCGTCAGGGCCTCACAGACACCGACTACACCGCCCTTGCCGAGTGGCTGCACAGCGACTCATGAGACACAACCGCAGGACACAGCCTGAAACTGCCCCAGATTGAGGCCACTCGCGACACGCCGACATTGAGTGCAGTGATCTTGCCGCGACGGGCGTAGCCAGGGGTCGATCGCCACGAAAATCGTGGCGATCGGCCGATACACGGCATGGCACTATCACGCCGCGTATCGGCCGAATTTTGTCGAAGCACCTATGAATTCCGTCAAACTCATGCGGCAAACCTGAGAAGTTCCACGAGATCACCACGAGAAAGAAATGAATCGTGACGCATCGAAAACCCTTTCGGGGATGTGACATTATTCTAGTGGAGCGCGCCACAGCAAGGATTTCGCATTTGTGACAGCGCGTCGCCGACTGCACCAACCAATTCACAACCCTTCCCATCCTTCCCCTATTTAGAATTAACTGAAATCGATGTCACACGATTGGCGGTCGTCGAACACCTGAACGCTTCGCCATTATCTAACTGACAGCCCCATACGTGGCTGTCGACTGCAGAATCCTGGGGAGGATTAACGACTGTGATACGTCTCAGCCATGCGCTCGTGACGGTAGCGTCCGTCACTGCGCTGATGATGAGTTCGGTTCCCGCGCAAGCGAACGATGCGGTGACGTACCGATCGGAAATGTACGTCATCCGCGATCCCGCGCTGGTGCGGAATCCGGATATCGTCCGAATGACACTGGAGCGTGACGGCAATCTGAACGCGCTCGGAATCCGGCCCAGCGCGGCCGCGGGACAGACACCGCCGCAGGGAAAACCGCGGGTCGCGGCGGCCGATCCGCCCTATGTGGTGGACAGTTCCCGGTTCCCAGGCAGCAGCAAGCCGGCGAACCCCTATGAATACACGAATCACACCGACTGCCTGGCGAAGGCCGATACCGCGGGCAAGGACGCGGGATGGATCAAGAACAGGTTCTCCTACTGCCAGATCGACCTGGTCTGGGCGGTGGACCTGAAGTGCGGGCCCAGGGGCTGCCAGGTCATCGGCGCGATCGGCGCGACCAGCGTCGTGGTCGGCTACGGCAAGATCGGGCCACACGCGGAGAACGCGACACAACGCTTCGCCGACTTCCGGCTGGAAACCACCATCGTCTACACCCAAGGGGCGTTCAGCCAGCCCAACGCCACGATGCAGGCGACCATCAAATGCGCGGGCGAGTACCGGGTCGGCTTCGGGATCCCCAACGACCGCGCGTGCCACCCGGGCAGGTTCGAAACTCGGAAGGCGACGATCCCGCAGTGGCGTCTCGATCCGAACTCCTACTTCGATCTGCTCTCCGACGGTTACCAGCCGGGCGTGGAGTTCGGGGAGCAGTTGGCCCAAGGCGTGTTCAAGTTCGAGTACGAGTTCACCCCGAAACGCGACATCGACCTGAAGTCGGTCAGCCCGGAGGGCGGGCTGCGGTTCGACAGCGCGTTCTACCTGCGTGACAAGCAAGGCAGCATCTTCGACCGGGCCGTGCCGGGCATGTCCTACTCCAGGACCGACCAGGCCGTGGCCGGGCACGCCGTGCACGTCGAGGAGGCCCGCGCCAATCCCGATGCGACCGTGCCGCCGAAACAGGGCAAACGGATCCTGGGTGGCTCCCCCGCACCCGGGGACACGCTGCACCGGCTGGCCACCGGCCGCAACGAGGACTCCAGAGCCCGCGCCGCTCGCAACCGCACGGTATCGACGAACTTCTGCGCCACCGTGCAGATGCCACCGAAACCACCGGACGGTGGACCGTTCGACTGTGACGAATACGCCTTCGCGTCCACCTACGAGGGCTCCGCGCGCAACGAGTACGACGGCGCCCAATACGCGCTGGACTACACGGTACGGTGGGTCAACCGTGAGCAGAACCGGGAAGCCGGCCGACGACTGTTCGGCTGGTACGAGAACGACCGCATCCTGGACCTGGGCAGAGACCCGAAACTTGACCCGAACGATCAGGAACGCTTCTTCATCCCGATCAACCCCTGACCGAAACCGGAACTGACAAGGGACCCGTGGTGGTCCCCGGGGAACGAGCAGCCCCCGGCGGACCACCACTCCTTTGGTCAGACAGGAAGGAGCCCATGACGGTGAACGGCGTCGTCGACTCAGCCTGGGAGCGGATCACCGCCTGGCTGCGTATCCATACGCCAGTCAGCTCGGCCACCCTCCGGCCCCCGGCACCCGCCGACGAGATCCGCACCGTGCAGAACGCGGTGGGACGACCGTTCCCGGACGACCTGCTGGCGTGGTGGCGCCTGATGGACGGCGTCGACGACGACGCCGACTATCGCACCGCTTTCACTGTCCCCGGGGTGTACATGCCACTGCCGGTGGCACGCGTGCGGGAGGAATGGGCCAGTCTCAGCGCCTACCCGGACCAGGACTGCTGCCGGGCCGATGGACAGCACCAGCGCGCCGCCGGCGACGCCACCTTCGGGTTCTGCACCGCCCTGCTCCCCGTCTGCCGTGCCGTCGACGGCGCAGTCCTGGCCATCGACCTGCGCCCCGGAACCGACCACGGTTGCGTAATGGACTGGATGGCCCAAGCCGGCGCCCACCGCACCACCTGGGCCAGCATCGGCGCCATGCTCACCGACACCGCCGAACGCCTCGACAGCCACCCCGCCACGGCCCAGGCCCCACCCACTCCAGGAGCTCCGGCCATCCGCGACGACGGAGCACTGACCTGGCCATGAGCCAGAACCCCGGCCACGTAAACGGCGGCAAGGCCGGGTTCAGCGACCCAGTAACCGCCTGACCAGTGCGGCAAACTGCCTCACGCACATTCGCGTCACGGCCGCGGCGAGACCTTCTTCCGGTTCACGCCGCCTGGCCGCTGGTGGCCGGATTCCGGCGAGTGCACGCACAACAGGGAACCGGCCACTTCCCCACCCAGCCTTTGCCCCACCGCGATCTTCACCAGGGCCACCCTTTCGTGTCCTGAGCGGACAGTCCCGTCCGGCCCTGCAGACTCTGGGTTCGTGAACAAGAGCACCCGCCCCGCGTTCCCAACCCGGCGTGACATCAACCTCGGCGACGAGGTCTGGCTCAGCCCGCCCCCACCTCGCCACGACGGGACGGTCACATTCCGCGTCTACCGGATCTACCAGGCCGGGCCTCGCACCGATAGACGGCTTCCGTCACTTGGAGATCAACTCGCTACTGTCCGAACTCGCCGAGGTGATCACCCAGGCCCTGCGCCCCGAGCTGCTGGAAGAACGTGACCTGAAGTCGAGGCGGCCTTTCAGACCGGGCCGGGCGTCGGCGGCGAGCGTGCCGCTGACCTTCTCCTCGAACACCCGCTCGCAGCGGGCGTCTGGGGCGTCGACCTCGACCAGCGTTCAGGCCGTGTCTTTTCTCCGGCTAGCGCCGTACACCGCCGCTGCTGTGCGTCGCTCGACCCCGAGCTTGCGCAGGACGGAGGAGACGTAGTTCTTCACGGTATTTTTGGAGAGGTAGAGCCGTTCCCCGATCTGCCGGTTGGTCAAGCCGTCGGCGATGCAGTCGAGCACTCGCCGTTCCTGCGGACTGAGCTGGGCGTACCGGGGGTCCGCAAGCTCACCCTGGTCACGCAGGCGATCTATCACCGATGTCGTGAGCGTGCTGTCCAAAAGGGATCCGCCCGCGGCGACCGTACGGACGGCCTTCAACAGCGACTCGCTGGAGACCTGCTTGAGCATGTATCCAGCCGCGCCCGCCATGATCGCACCGAACAACGCGTCGTCATCCGAGTAGGACGTCAACATCAAGCACGCGGGCGGTGGCTCCATAAACGACCGGACTTCGCGGCAGACGCTGATCCCATCTCCATCGGGAAGCCGGATGTCGAGGATCGCCACATCCGGTTTCAACGCTGGGATCCGCGCGATTGCTTCAGCCGCAGTAGCGGCCTCACCGATCACCTCGATGTCCGGCTCGCTCTCCAGGAGCATGCGCACCGCATAACGTAGGAGCTCGTGGTCGTCCAGCACGAACACCTTCAGGCTGGCCGGGGCGGCTTGCTGCGGCGAATCGTTGATCTGACGATCCTGTGCATCGCGCACCGCCTGGAACGTCCCCGACGACACGGGTTCACCCGGCGGCGAATGAGTCGCTACGGCATCGTGTATTGCCTGGTCACGCCGCATGGCGTGCCAGCGCTGGTCCCACTCAACCCGATCGCCGCCACAGGCACCGACGAAGGCCATGACGACCGGCCAAGGTGGCATGGTGGCGCCGGAGGCCGCCTGGGAGAGGACCGTGATCGAGTAGTTGGCCTGCTGGGCCATCTGCCGGTAGGTGGGCGTGCCGACGGCGCGGCGCAGTTCGCGAAGTTCTGCAGCAAACTTCGCGACCGGGCCGCGAGTCATGTCGATGGGTTTCTCGCTACGGGGCATGCGTGCACCCGGGGGCCCGGTGTGCCCGCGACGGCTTCGCGGGCACACCGGGCTCGCCTCAGGTCAGCAGGTGACCGTGCTGGAACTGCGCCAGATCACGGCCGATCACCGAGCACGTCGCGATCGCCACGGCTGCAAACACGGCGACCACGATGGGATGTCCCTGGACCGCGAGCACCTCCACGAAGCACGCGATCAAGCCGAAACTGATCAGCTTGAACGTGCGGGCCGAGGTGAACACCCGGACCGACAGGGATCTGGGTACGGCGAATATGGGCGCTCTTGGGCGCCCGCGTGAAAGCGGGATCATCGCAAGCCTCTCTCTGAACCGGAATGGGCAGTGAGCGGCGAAGACGAGCCAGCATCATCCGTGGAGTGAGCGCTCCTCGATTGACCTCGTTCACGTCGCGTCACGAGCTATCGTCCAGCACAACCCCCGGCAGCACCAGAGTACGATGTTTGGACTTCACACCGACGTTGTTTGGTCAGGCTCCAGCACGTTGTTTGTCCCAGACCAGGTCTCTTGACCCTTCGCAGGCGACTGAAGGTCGAGCGACACTTGACCACGGACTGCGCCACTCTTAACCGGAATGGGCACAGACCTCGGCGGGCCTTCTGTGAGCGCGGGAGGCCCGCCAAAATTTTGCCTGAGAGGGCCTGGCGGAACACCTCCAGCTCTCCGACCGGGCGCCGTGGGGTCGCAGTAGTAACCGGGAAAAGTCGGGCGGATTTGGCTGACCTGCTGGTTTGTTGGCCCACTCTAGGTCTCGTCTTGCCGGTGGTCGAGGTCGACGATGGCCGGCACCTGCTCGGCGTCGTCGCTGCGGGCCCAGCGGGCTTCGTCGTCGGCGGTCCAGCGGGCGTCGGCCGCGATGTCCAGCATCTTCACGGTGCTGCGCAACGAACCCCCGACCTCCCGCCAGCGACACAGCCGTCCAGGTATCCCCCGCCTACGGATACGGCCCGAGCCTGACGCGCTTGTCCCGGTGCGGCAGGGGCGCGCTGGGGAATTCACCGACCAGTGGTGCGCACGATCTTCGCGTGTGAATTCCTGATGTCGAAGAATCTGCGCCGGGAGATCCACGGCGGGTTGCAGGTGGTGGAGAACGGGAACTCTGCCAACGAAGTCGTGTTCTACGGCAAAGACGGCAAGCTCACCGGCGCCGATCAGGAGCATGTGGAGGTGTCGATGCTAGCGCTGCATCTGCTTCAGAGCTGCCTGGTCTACATCAATACCCGGCTGCTGTAACGGGTCCTCGACAATCCGGCGTGGGCGAAAAACCTCACCCCGGAGGACCGGCGCGGCCTCAACGCGCTGTTCTGGACCAACGTGAACCCTAACGGCCGGTTCCAGTTGGACATGAACACCCGCCTCAACCTTGACCTCGTCGGATGACCAGCCCGCCCCACGACCCGGACGCCCCCGACCATGAGGTGAGAGGGGCACGGAGAGGTCGCGCTTCCGGCAGGGGTTTGCTTGGGTCTGGTAATACGTCCCCGGCTTCCGCAGCGTTGGCGCGCAGAGCACGAGCGACGTCGCTGGCCCACATGACGATTTCGGTCGTCGACACACCCTCGATCCAGACGTCCTTCTTGGTGAAGGCCGCCCGTCCTGGAACCGCGTCGGGAATCATGTCGCGGAGTTTCACGGCTGACTCCCCGGAAGGATCTTCCCAATGTTCCACGAAGTTCCGCAGCAGTCGGATCATCTTGCTGTTCGGAATTTCGGGCAGCCCGTCGTCGGGGAGTTTCAGAACACACTTGCGTAGCTGCGCCGCTGCGGAGAGGAAGAAGTACTGGTCGGCACCGAACGTCCAGGTCACCCACCAGTTCATGCCGTCGCCGACCTCCTGCTCGACATGGGACGCCCAGTCGCCGGAAAGAGTGCCCGCGTCACGCCGGTCAAGCCAGAACTGGTCAAGAAGCGCCTTGTTGTACTCGCCGGCCGCCTCGTCGAGCCGGTCGCCCTGCCGCATGACAATGAATGCCCACATGACCGCCGCACGGCGATAGGTCATCTCGTCCACGCTGTGGCTCACATGCCGCCTTTCGTAACAGTTACGCCAGCACACAGCGTAGTTCGTACAGCCGCCATGCCTCGTTGAGGAAAAGAATCGCAGCAGCGGCAGCGGATCCGACCTCAGCGAAGCTTGCTGTGGCCGCGCCGGTCAGTGTGCCGTCGGAATGCTGCTGAACCTGGTCGGCACGGATCTGCCGTACTCGGGCAGACGCGTGGAGTGCGCGTGGCCGCTTTGCAGCCTCCACAGCAGGGAAGCTCCGTGTCGGGTATCGGCGTCACCGCTATTGTCGGCGTGCACCACTGCGATCAACCGCCCACTTCGCCGGTGTCGTACAGCTGCCACGCGGTCCACCCTCGCGGCTTGCGTGGCGGCGAGTCGCCAGCATGGTCGCCGACGGTACCCACGGGCCGTTCGCACTCCCGTTCACCCGTAACACCGCGCGCGAGCCGATGGCACCGTTCCCACGCCGGCACGGCAACGCCCACTGCCGGCCTCGGGGGGGCGTCGGCGATCTCGTCTTCGCCTCGCTGGACACCCTCCGCACTGTGACGGGAGCGGCGCATCTGCATCGGCGATCGAGTCAACCATTCCCCCGATCTGTGCATCCTTGCTCCAGGCCCGGTTTCGGCTACGTGACACCGTTGCGCTCTTCGGTGACTATCCCGGCTGGATGCACCGCACGCCTCAAAATCCGTCTAATGTTCCACGGGTTCGAATCCTGGAAGGGAACTTTCAACCAGTCCAGCAACCGGTTTTTAGGGGAGACTCATCATGCGAAAATTGCTCGCCGGCGGCTTCACTATCCTCGCCGTGCTGGGGATCGGAATCAGTGCTCAGACCACCGCGAGCGCCACCACCCAGAGCACACGCTGGCTTTGCGGCGCTGACACTGTCGACGTGCGCTACTCCGAGGGAGGCGCGCCGACCGGCAGAATCGTCTCCTACGGCCAGACCGTCGAACACGACTCGGGCGGCGGTACCTGGTGGCACATCACTTCGCCCTACAGCGGCTATGTGCTGGGCCAGTACTTCTGCTGAAAGTGCACTGATCGGGCCGTCGGTGACCGGATGTCCGGTAGCCGGCGGCCCGCGGCCCCGCCGAGCCGCTTCTGAGCCTCGGCCGCCCGGAGGCCGGTCCAAGATGAGTCGGCGTGCCCGGAGCCCGTGTTCAGCCTCGAACCGCGCCACTGACCACCTCGACCCCGCCCTCCACCCCCACGGTGAGGCCGTGGCCGCAAGGCATAGCGGTGCTTCCTGCTCGTTGGCCGCAAGGTTGCTTCTCCACGTACAGCGTCCATTTGACCGTTGACGTTCTCGCTCTGTGACGGCCATGCTCCCAGCCAAGTTAGAACGTGACCGGCCGTCAGGCGCTACGCCGGTCTGGGATGCATGGGTCCTGGTGGAGATCCCGTCCGAGATCGGACCGGTTCCGGACGCCCCCGGCCGGAGTCGCGGCCGAGGCGCTGAACCCGCACGGTCGTGCCCGGCCCGATCGATCCGGAAGGGGGCGTCCGACCACTCGTGATTGACGACTTCGGCGGCGAACTCGCTCGCCAGACGGCTCAAGGCCACGATTTCCTCCGACAGGAAATGGTGCACGTCGGGGACCCCTGGATGACCGCGACCCGCACCATCTCCTGACCCCCGGCTACGACCAAGCCCTCGCCGGGATGCGCGCCTGCATCCAGCGGGTACGCCGCCTCGGTCCACAGCCTGAGGGCGGCAGGAGCCGGGACGCGACCCACACTCAAATCCGGGAGGCGGACTAATACCGCTGCGCGTACCAGGTCGGTGGCTCGCCGAACATGCTCTTGAAGTCGCGGATGAAGTGGCCCTGGTCGGCGTAGCCGAGGTCCGCCGCCAGCGCGGCCCAGTCGATCACCCCGCCGGCGGCCATGCGCTCGGTCACCTCGTGCAGGCGGTAGCGGCGGATCACCCACTTGGGCCCGATACCGACGTACTCCGCGAACAGCCGTTGCAGCCCCCGCATGCTCAGCCCCAGCTCGCCGGCGAGGCGTTCGACCCTGGTCACGGCCTTATCCTTGGCGATCAGCTCGACCGCGGCCACCGCCTGGCGCACGCGGGGGTCGTCGTCCGGCAGGTGTTTCAGCAGGAACGCCTCCACGGTCGGCACGTCGAGCGTCGTGGGCAGGTCTGGGCCGAACACCTCGGTCGCTGGGACGACGCGGTCGGTGATCGTCGAGACGGAGGCACCGAGGAACGGGCGGAAGCAGCCCGGCCGGAACGCGACGCCGAAGACGTGGTCGCGGCCCTCGAGGACCGTGAGCTGGTAGCCGCTGCACACGCCGTTGACGTCCGCGCGGCCGCCGCCGAACGACAGGTGCACGTTCGGGTACGGCACGATCTTCTGCCGGTAGGGCTCGGCGTAGTCCCAGCGAGCTTCCCAGTACCGCTCCCCCCATGGCGCGAGCGCCGGCGACGGGTCGTGGAACGCATGGCGCTGATACTTGGTCCACGCACTCCGCAGCTCACGAACGTCCCGCCCCACACGGCAGAGTGTATGTCGCCTTTGTTCAATACCCCTCCTGCCCGCGCCGCCTAGCGTTGCCGCCATGTCACATCTGTCCAGCGCGGCCGAGGCCATGGCCGCGGTCGCCCGCACCATCACCGACGACCAGCTCGCCAACAAGACTCCGTGCACGGAGTACGACGTGCGGGCACTGGTCAACCACCTACTGTTCTGGGGCCCGTCGCTCGCCGGCGCCGGCCGCAAGGAGTCCGTTCCGCAGCCGGCGGCCGCCGAATCCGATGTGGACCTGGCGGTCGGCGACTGGTGCGGCCGCCTGCTCGCCCTGCTGGACGACATCGCGTCGTCGTGGGCGCCGCCGAGCGCCTGGGAGGGCGCGACGAGCATGGGCACGCCGCACACGCTGCCCGCGCCCGTCATGGGCGACATGATCGTCGGCGAACTGGCCGTGCACGGCTGGGACCTGGCGGTCGCGACCGGGCAGCGGCTGGAACTGCCCGCCGACCTGCTGGCGCATCTGCACGACACGATGTTCGCCGGCGTGGAGCAGGGGCGGGAGATGGGCTTGTACGGACCGGAGGTCGCGGTGCCGGCCGGCGCACCCACCTTGGACCGCATAGTCGGCCTGACCGGCCGTGATCCCGCCTGGACGTAGTCTCCGACTGGTGACGTCGGTCCCATCTGGCGCGAGCTGTCGAAGCGTGGCGCGGTGGCTTCGACGTCCCGGCCGACAGTCACCGAGCAAGGAGACAAGCCATGAAGTACACAATCACGCACTACGCCTCCAGGCCGACATCGAAGCGATGGCCGGCAAGGAGACCGCGGCCGGCCCGTTGGACGCCCGAGGAGGTCCACGCGATGGGCGAGTTCATGGGCAGGTGGACGGACGAGCTGGTGGAGTCCGGCGAGTTCGTCGACGCCGCCGGGCTGGCCGCGCCGGTGCCTATCCGCACTTCGACTGGCTGGGCGCTCGAGGGCGTCATTTCGACTTCTCCTGCTGATCGGTGGCTCGCGTAAGGGCCGGAATTCCGAGGTTGACGGCGGGTCGGCGGAGCCGACGTTGGGTGTCGTCGCGCTTGGCGCGCAGGAAGGTGAGGATCATGTCGATGCCCTCTGTCTCGCCGACCCAGCCTTCGGTCTGTGCGCGGGCGCGGCGATCGAGCAGGTCGGCTTCGAGTTCGTCGAGCCGGGCGAGCATCTTGGGGTTGACGTGCAGCATCGGGCAGCGGATGCAGGCTTCTCTAAACTAACGAAACTTTCGCTTGGCTGGTCGGCACCGATCGCCGATCTCCTCACCCCAACTGTGTATCCGGGTTGAGGGCTTGGCTGTGCTCAGACGGTGTAACTGAGATCCTTGGCGGTCAAGGAGGCCGGAGGCAGCCGCAGCCAGACTGTCCTTTTTTCCGCGGGATCATCGTAAAGATAACTGCGAAACCGTCGGTCCCAGCGTGTCTCGTCGGCGCCGAGGTAGCGGGCGAGTTTCCGGCGACCGCGCGGCATATCGAAGGGCAAAACCTCAGCCTGTCCACGGGCAATGACTTGTCTGACCGTTCCCCTGGTGAGGTCACACTCGTCGACCACGACAGCGAGCATGGGGTCGACTTGCACTCGGTTCATCAGTCTCGCCCAGGGACCCGTAAGGATCCAGAACGCGTGATCCTCCCAGAGAAACCAGGTCGGTCGCACGGTTGGGCCATTCGTCGCGACCCGTGCCGTGAGTGGTCGCGACAGAAACTCGTCAATGTCGAACGTCTGCGGCGCTACCTTAGGCATGCTCGTCTTCTCCGTTCACTCATCATCGCCGCAGGCGCTCCACCCTCGACACCGAGACAGCCTGTAACCTCGACCGCGCTAGAGGGCAACCCCTTCTATGCAACGTATTCAACACGCTGTGCAAGTGCACTAGTGGTCGTCACTTTCGCTGTGCTGTGGACGTTGTTCGACCGGCGGATGAGGCAAAGGTGGGTGACGTTGTCCTTCGCGCCGGTCAGGCTTACTCGCAACCCCTCAACTTCCCGAGCCAGCCTTCGCGCTTAGCCTCGATAATCCGGGCCTCCAGATTGTCGGGAATCCGCTTCAACCGTGGTTGTTGTGCGGGTCAGGCCGCAGCAGGGAACACCTGATACAAGCCTCTCTAAACAACTATGTTGAACATTGGTTAATGTTCCTCGTCCGGAGATGGCGGTAAATGACGGCATGCCGAGATCGGTGGCGACGACTTTCCGGCAAACGGTGAAATCGATCTAAGCAAGCTTGTCTTTGACGCCGCCGTAACTGACCTGGAGCCCTTCGACTTCACCGAGCCAGCCTTCGCATTTGGCCGGTCGCAGGAGCGAGCATCTCACGCAAGCATCTTCATGGATGCAGGGTGATCCGAATACTCGTGCGCAGGCCCCAACGGACACCTTTCGTTTCTCGAAGTGAGCGAGGAAGGAGTTCCATTCCCCGTCGGTCGGGGCGCGGTATTCTTCGCTGGGCCTGGTGGCGCGGCGACGGCCAATAAACGCCGCTGGGCTTCGATCGTCTCGGCAGGATAGACGGCTTTGTAACCCATGGTCGTGTCAACACTCTTGTGTCCACAAATGATCTGAGCGATATGCGGCGGCAAACCATTCATGATGGCGTCCGTGACAAAGAGTCTTCGGAAATCATGGGCCTGGAATATTAGCGGGTTGCCCTCGACGTCGGCGAGCCCGGTCACGGCGAGCGCGTTGATCTGTACCTTGCGGATGGCCGAGGGGGTGAACGTGCGACGCTCGTTGCCGATGCCTCGCTGGAACAGCAGGGGCGTCGGCGAGTTCCAGACCTTCTCCCGGATGTCGTAGGAAATCACCAAAGGGATAGACCCGTCGGGGGCGCGCAAACGCTGAACGATGGCGCTAAGGACGTCGGCCAACTCGGGGCTGACCAGCATTCTCTGCATTTGCCGCGGAACTTACTGCTTCCGCCACAGGGTCGCGGTCTCGCTGGTCGACTTGACCGTGGCGGGTTTGTCCAGCGGGGCGGGCCACACCTGGATCAGGTATTCCTCTGCGGGGTCGTCGTCCTCGCGGGGGTCGCCGTCGTCACGGTTGTGCCCGTGGACGCGCAGCCGGTAGTCGCCGGGGCCGGGCACTTCCAGCCGCTTGGTCGGGTCCTCGCCGCTGTCCGTCGTTCCAAAGTCCATGAACGCAGATCGCCAGGCGATGGACACCTCGGCGACGTCCTGCAAGCCGTCTGCGGTCAGCGGCGGGGCGTCGTCCCACAGTTCGGTGGTGACGACGATGTCGCCGATCTCCTGTCCGCACAGGATGCGGGCGCCGTCGCCGTCGGGGTCGGCGTCGACCAGGCCCGTCGCGGTCCAGTCCGGCTCGAACTCCGTCACCAGGGATTCGCCGGTCAGGTCGACTGTGGACGCGTCCACCCACACCTCGGCGGAAGTGCGGCGTATCAGAGTGGGCATAGAATCAGATCCTTCTCGATACTGGCAGGCTCTGGTGGTGGCGTGCTGGGGTCAGCGGGTGCCGTTGACAGTTGGGATTCCGAGGTCGACGGGATCGGTGCGGGATCGCTGGTCGATCTGCGCGAGTTTGTCCTCGGCGCCGGCAAGGCTGACTTTGAGGCCTTCGACTTCGCCGAGCCAGCCTTCGTGTTCGGCTTCGGTGATGCGGGCGATGAGGTTGTCGCGGATCTCGGTGATGCGCGAGCGTTGGGCGGGGTCGGGCCAGCGCATGCTGCATCGCAGGCAGCTGTGCTCGTGAACGCAGGGAGTTCCGAAGGCGCGGCCGCAGGTTCCTGTTGCGACTTTTCTCAGCTCGAAATGGCCCAGGAATTCTTCCCATTCCTCGTCGGTGGGGACGCGGTATTCTTCGCCTGGCCGCAGGGATCGGCGGCGGGCGAGGAAGGCCAGGTGGGCCTGGATGGCCTCGTCGGGGTAGACGGCTTTGTAGCCCATGGTGACGTTGATGTCGCGATGGATTCTCCGGAAGTCGTGGGGAGAATAGTGCAGGGGTTGCCCGTCAACAGGGTCCTTCAGTCCAGTGTGGACGAGAGCGGAGTTGAGCATGGTCCACAGCGAGCTGTCGCTGATCGCCCGGATCTCGCTGGGGAACCGTCGCTGGAACAACACCGGGGACGGTGGGCGCCACACGCATTCATAACGGTCGTAAACGGGGACGAGCGGCACTGTGCCGTCGGATTCGCGGATCCGGCGAATGACGGTCGACAACACGTCCGCCAACTCCGGGGAGACAACAAGAAGCCTCTCCTCATCGGTCTTCGAGGGGACGATCCGCAGCAGCGGCACGATCTCGCCGGTAGCGGGCAAGCGGTACTGGATCAAGCTGTGATGACTGATCTCCAGCAACTCTTCGACCCGGCAGCCGGTGAGACGAAGGACCTCGACGGCGGCCCAGGCCCAGAACGCGTGGTCGTCTTCGTGGCCGAGGCCGCGGCGCTTGCCGGCTGCCGGGTCGTCGGCCCAGATCTTCGCGGCGGTCTTGGTAATCGAGCGCGTCAGCGTCTGGCCGCCGACGGTGAATGCCTGGCCGGGCAGGGCCTGGCGGGCAGCCTGCAGAAGCGCGGAAGCGCCCTTGCGCCGCTGGTCGACGGTGCGCACCAGCACCGGCAGGACCGGAAGCCGTTCCCGGGTACGCGCATCCATGCGGGCTTTCCGATGACGGTCGAATTACGAGGAAGCAGAAAGGCTGCTACGCCACTAACTGGCCCCACAGAGCACTTCTCCTACTATCGGCACACCGGAGCAAACGGAGCCCAGCCACGATCAAAGCCAAGGCGAAATTGCCGCCGAAGGACCAGCATCCCCGCAGGTCGGCAGCGATGTTGATGCTGTGGGCCGGGTCGGGCTCGAACCGACGGCCAAGGGATTATGAGTCCCCTGCTCTAACCAACTGAGCTACCGGCCCCAAGGGTGTACCGGAACCCCGACAGCGCGTTTGCTAACGCACAGAAGTCCCAGTTCGCTCCAAGTTATCACAGCGCTCACCTGCCGCGATCGTCTAGGGCGTGTCTGGCAAATCTGTTCGATGGGGTTCGTGATCCAGGTGGTTCCTGGTGGTGTGGGCCCTTCGACCTCGTACTGGACGTACTCGGT
>NZ_JBFBBY010000122.1:0-22817 GCF_040682875.1 Amycolatopsis sp. NPDC051071
GTTAGGCAAGGGGGCCTTCCTGTACTCAGGGTCAGGGCCGCCTTGGGGCGGCGCCCCTAGCACCGGCCACCGACAGTTTTCGGGCGGCGGGGTCCGGCCGTGCCGGAATCATCCACAGGACCCCGGTTGTCCACAGGGGGGCGAATCGAGTCTGTTCGGTGCCCTGATCACCCTGGCACCGTTGATCGGACACGCACTGTGACGATCACCGAGGGGGATCGAGATGACGAGCACAGCCGAACGGCCGCCCGCCGGGGCACCACGCATCGTGCTGGGGCGCTGGGGTGAGGACCTCGCGGTCCGGCATCTGGAGAGCACGGGCTACGTCGTACTGAGCCGCAATTGGTACTGCCGCGACGGCGAGCTGGATCTCGTCGCGACCGACCAGAAACGCCTCGTCTTCTGCGAGGTGAAGACCAGGACAGGGCTGGGTTTCGGCACTCCGGCCGAAGCGGTGACGCCGGACAAGGCGGACCGGATCCGCCGCCTCGCGAACCACTGGCAACGCAAGTTCATGCTCCGCTGGTGCCCGGTCCGCTACGACATCATCGCGATCGTCGCACTGCCCGGCGAGGAGCCGCATGTACGGCATATCAAGGCGGCGTTCTGAGTGGCCTTGGCGAAAACGTGGTCCGTGGCGCTGCTCGGCGTCGACGGCAAGATGATCGAGATCGAGGCCGACATCGGCGGCGGGTCGCCGAGGGTGACCATGGTCGGGCTGCCCGACGCGGGGTTGAAGGAGGCCAAGGACAGGGTCCGCTCCGCCGTCCGCAATTCGCGCCAGACTTGGCCGGACGAGAAGGTGATCCTCGGCCTGTCGCCGGCGAACCTCCCCAAGGTGGGATCCGGTTACGACCTCGGGATCGCGGCGGCCGTCCTCGCCGCGACAGGGTCGGTCCCGGCCACGAAACTGCTCGACACCGTGCTGCTCGGCGAACTCGCCCTCGACGGCCGGGTCCGCGCCGTCCGCGGGGTCCTGCCGGGGTTGCTGGCGGCCCGCAACGCCGGGTACCGGCGGGCGGTCGTGCCGTCCGAGTCGTTGTTCGAAGCCGCGCTCGTGGACGGTCTGGACGTAGGTGGGGTAACCCGGTTGAGCGATTTCGTCGACTGGCTCAAGGGCGAAGCCGAACTCGCCAGGCCCGAGCCGTCCCTGGTCCAGGAGCCGCCTCAGGTACCCGATCTCGCGGACGTCGTGGGGCAGCCCGAGGCCCGGTGGGCGCTGGAGGTGGCCGCGGCCGGCGGGCATCACCTGCTCATGACCGGGCCGCCCGGAGTGGGCAAGACAATGCTCGCGAAACGTCTCCCCGGGCTGCTGCCGCGGCTGACCTCCGAAGAGTCGTTGCAGGTCACCGCCATCCATTCGATAGACGGTTCGCTGTCGGCGACCGCTCCGCTGGTCACCGTGCCGCCGTTCGTCGCGCCGCATCATTCGATCAGCGTGCCCGCGCTGGTCGGTGGCGGTGCCGGTCTGGCCGTGCCCGGCGCCATCAGCCGGGCACACCGGGGCATCTTGTTCCTCGACGAGGTCTGCGAGTTCGGTCCGGAGCGGCTGGAGTCGCTGCGCACGGTCCTCGAAGAGGGCGAAGTCCGGATCGCGAGGGTCAAGGGCTCCGTGCGCTACCCGGCGCGCTTCCAGTTGGTGCTCGCGACGAATCCCTGTCCTTGCGCTCCGGCGAAAGACGCCGATTGCACCTGCTCGGCGGCCGCGCGAAGACGGTATTCGGGCAGGCTGTCAGGGCCTTTGCTCGATCGGGTGGATCTGCGTGTGCGGCTGCGCCCGCTTTCCGTGCTCAGCGCGCATCTGAGCGAGCAGCCTGAATCATCCGCCGCCGTCCGGGAACGGGTGCTGGAGGCCCGTGAGCGAGCCGGGAAGCGCTGGGCGGAGCACGGCTGGCCGACGAACGCGGAGGTACCAGGACCGGCGTTGCGTCGCGAGTTCGCCCTTCCCGCGCAGGTCACGGCGCTACTGGACCGTGCGTTGGAACGAGGAGCACTGACCGCCCGCGGCGCGGACCGATGCCTTCGTATCGCTTGGACCCTCGCCGATCTGCGAGGCGTCGAAAGGCCCGAAGCCGACGAGGTCGCGGCGGCGTTGAACTTCCGGGAGAGGTCATCCTGATGAGTGAATTCGAAGCCGACCGGATCGCGCGGTCGTATCTCCTGCGAGTGGCCGAGCCACCGGCGCCCGCCCTTGTCGATTTCGTCGGGGAGCACGGCCCGGTCATCGCCGCGGAACGGGTACGGCGCGGCGACTGCCCGCCGAAGGTCCGAGACGAGACGGCCGCACGGCGAGCACACGACTACGCCGGGCGTGACCTGGACAGGGCGGCGGCGGGCGAGACCCGGCTCGTCATCCCGGAAGACGACGAATGGCCTGCTTGGCCGTTGCTTTCGCTCTCCATCGCCCGAGGCAGGGGTGTCTCCGGGGTGGCGCCACCGCTGGCGCTGTGGGTACGCGGACCGGCCCGGCTCGACGAGGCGGTGGACCAGGCGATCGCGCTCGTCGGTGCCAGGGCGGCGACCGACTACGGCGAGCACAACGCCGCCGAGCTGGGCTATCACCTGGCGGGCCGGGGGATTCCGGTGTTCTCGGGTGCGGCGTACGGCATTGACGGCGCGGCCCATCGCGGAGCGCTCGGCGCGTCCGGCACGACGGTCGCCCTGCTCGGCTGTGGGATCGACGCCGGTTACCCGGCACAGCACACGACGTTGCTGCGCACCATCGGCGAGACCGGGGCGGTGGTCAGCGAGTACCCACCCGGTACCCCGCCCGCGAGACACCGGTTCCTCGTCCGCAACAGGCTCATCGCCGCACTCACCGAAGGGACGGTCGTGGTCGAGGCGGGCAGGCGCAGCGGTGCGCGGAACACCGCCGGCACCGCCGGAACACTGGGAAAGGTCGTGATGGCGCTGCCAGGGCCGGTGTCGTCGGGGATGTCCGCGGGCTGCCACGCCCTGATCCGCGAAGGGCAAGCCACCCTGGTGACCTCGGTCGACGAGATCCTCGAGACCGCCGGACGGCTCGGGCAGGCCAGTGCGGATCCGGCGAAACCACGCCGCCGCACCGACGGGCTCGGACCGGAGGCCCTGCGAGTGCACGACGCGTTGTCCGGACGGTCGGCGAAACCGGAGGAACGGATCGCCGCCGAAGCCGGGATCCAGGTCGAGCGCGTCCGGTCCCTGCTGCCCGAACTGGAACTCGAAGGATTCGCCGAAAGGGGTGACGCAGGGTGGCGAAGACGGACCGCCAAGACCTGACTGGCCTACCCCCGGGACGCCATCCCGGCACGATCCGACCACGGACACCGCACCAGGGTGCGGCGATACTTGACCATCCGCCGTACATCGCGCAGCGTGATCGGCATGCCGTCGACCGAAGATCCCCACGGCACGGGAAAACGCTCCCGCAGGCCCGATCTGCGTACCGCCCGTGCCGCGCTTCCGGAGCCCGTCCGGAAGCTGATCGACGACTACGAACGGCACCTTTCCCTGGAACGCGGGCTTTCCGCGCATACGGTGCGTGCCTACCTCGGCGATGTCGTTTCGCTGCTGGGCTTCGTGGACGGGAACGGCGGGTGGCTCGCCGGCCTCGGCATCGCGACCCTGCGCGGCTGGCTCGCCCGGCAACGCGAGGACGGGGCGAGCCGGACGACGCTGGCCAGGCGTGCGGCGGCGGCCCGCACTTTCACCGCGTGGGCGCATAAACGCGGGGTGCTCGCGACGGATCCGGGTGGGCGGCTGGTGGCGCCGCGCGCGCATCGCAAGCTGCCCGGGGTCCTCCGGGCGGAGCAGGCGAGTGAGGTCATGCGCTTCTCAGCCGCCGGTGCCGAACAGCGCGACCCGGTGGCGTTGAGGGACAGTGCCATCGTGGAACTGCTCTACGCGACCGGGGTGCGGGTCTCCGAACTGTGCGGGCTGGACGTCGGTGACGTCGACTTCTCCCGCCGGGTGGTGCTCGTGCTGGGCAAGGGCGGCAAGGAACGGGTCGTACCGTTCGGCGTCCCGGCCGAAGCCGCCTTGCGCGGATGGCTGGACGAGGGCCGGGGAAAGCTCGCCGTCGAGTCGGACGGCCGGGTGGAGGCCGCGCTCTTCCTGGGGGCGCGAGGCGGCAGGCTCGATCCACGGGCGGCCCGCCGGGTCGTCCACGACGCCGTCGGTGCGGTGCCGGGCGCGAGTGACATGGGGCCGCACGGCCTCAGGCATTCGGCGGCCACTCATCTGCTCGAAGGCGGTGCCGATCTTCGGAGCGTTCAGGAACTGCTTGGTCACGCTACGCTGGCTACGACGCAGCTCTACACTCATGTGACCGTCGATCGGCTGAAGGCGATCCACGACCGCGCACACCCCCGGGCCCGATGATGCCGGGGAGGACTCGGCAGGTGACCCGGCGGCCCGAATCAGCGGCGCACGCGCATCCGCACGAGCACGGAGACCACTCTGAGCCGCATGCTGAGAACGGCGGTCCGATGACCGCCGACCCACATGTCACCGAAGCCGCCGGGAACCACCGTCCCGGCGGGGACGGTCCTGCCGTCGCGCCCGTGGCGCGGACCGGTTACGAGGTGGACGCCGGGATCCAGGCGTTGTGGGGGCAGTTCACCGAGTCGCCGGACCAGATCCTCCGCGACCGGCTCGTGCTGCACTACGCCCCGCTCGTCAAATACGTCGCGGGCCGCGTCGGCACCGGCCTGCCGACCCACGTCGACGTCGGTGACCTGATCCAGTCCGGGATCTTCGGCCTTGTCGACGCGATCGAGAAGTTCGAGCCCGCCCGCGGCCTGCGCTTCGAGACCTACGCCATGCAGCGCATCCGGGGCGCGATCCTCGACGACCTCCGCTCCCAGGACTGGGTCCCGAGGGCGGTGCGCAGCAAGGCCCGCGAGGCGGAGCGCGCGCTGGAGCGCCTCGGCGCCCGGCTGAACCGCACCCCGACCGACGCCGAACTGGCGGCCGAACTCGAAATCAGCGTCGACGATCTGCGCGAGTTCTACGGCCAGCTACAGCTGACCAGCGTCATCGCACTGGAAGACCTGGTCGCCGCCGGCAAGGACAGCGGCTCCCTCGTCGACACCCTGCCCGACGACGGCGCCGTCGACCCGGTGGCCGTCCTCGTCGACCAGGACAACCGCCGTCAGCTGGCGCAGGCGATCGCGCAGCTCACCGAACGCGACCGGATCGTGGTCGGCCTCTACTACTTCGAGAGCCTGACGCTCGCCGAGATCGGCAAGGTCCTCGGCGTCACTGAGTCGCGGGTCAGCCAGCTGCACACCCGCGCCGTGATGCGGCTGCGCGCGAAACTGGTCGAGACGGCCTAAGTGGTCGGTCGCCGTGGTTGCTCACAGACTTATGCCTGGCTCCCCTCCCACGGTTTGAGGCGGATCTCCGAGGGTTCGCCGATCAACGCCAGCGGATCGACGTACTCCTCTCCTTTCCGGACGCCGAAATGCAGGCACGCTGGTTCCGGACAGCCCGGATGCCCGGCCACGAGCGTCCCGAGCACCTGGCCCCGGTACACCTGGTCACCCGCGGTGACGGTAGGGGTGAGCGGTTGGTAGGTGGTGTGCAGGCCGCCTTCGTGGTCGACGGACACCACTCCGCGACCCGCCACCTGGCCGGCGAACATCACCACTCCCTCGGCGGCCGCGAGCACGTTCGCGCCCGGCGCCGCGGCGAGATCGACCCCGCGATGGCCGGGGCCGTACGGCGTCGACGGCGGCTCGAAGTACCTGGTGACGCTGGGTGCCGGTGAGAGCGGCCAGGAGAGGCGTCCTTGCGGCGAAGGCACGCCTCTCGCCGTTCCCGGCATGGCCGAAGAGGCCAGGATCGCGAGAACGGTCGCGAGGATCGCGAGGCGTGGCAGACGCCTCGGCCGTCCCGGGCGGCGATGCCTGCCGCCGGTGCGGTCGACAGCGAAGGAATGCCTGGTGACAGGCCGGGAACAGGTCGTCATCGTCATGTGTTCCAGCCTGGGTGCCCGGCGTGGCGGACGGGGCGCGCCGACGGAATCCGTGGATTACCGGGCCGGTTGTGGACAACCGCTCTCATCAGGGGCTGCCGGTGCGGTAGGTGGTGACGACAGGGAGTAGACTCTTTTGCGCGGTCCGCGGCAGCGGACTGACTTCGCGTGCACGTGCGCGCACCCGATGGCCGATCTCCTCACGGAGGGTCAGGACAGACGGGGGCACACGGCCCGGCGGTCCCAGGATCACTTCACGTTCCCGGGTCCGGGCCCGAGCATCTGCACCAGGGCGATCGGCCACCCGGCCGAGAGCGACGAACCGAGCAAGCGCGTTCCGGCCGAGCCGGGCGCGCACGACACAGAAGAGGTTGATTCCGGCAATGGCCGTCGTCACCATGAAGCAGCTGCTCGACAGCGGCGTGCACTTCGGGCACCAGACTCGTCGGTGGAACCCGAAGATGAAGCGCTACATCTTCACCGAGCGCAATGGCATCTACATCATCGACTTGCAGCAGACGCTGACGTACATCGACCGTGCGTTCGAGTTCATCAAGGAAACCGTCGCGCACGGCGGCACGATCATGTTCGTCGGCACCAAGAAGCAGGCGCAGGAGGCCATCGCGGCCGAAGCTTCCCGTGTGGGCATGCCCTACGTGAACCAGCGCTGGCTCGGCGGCATGCTGACCAACTTCCAGACCGTGCACAAGCGTCTCCTCCGCCTCAAGGAGCTCGAGTCGCAGGAGCAGACCGGTGGCTTCACCGGCCTCACCAAGCGCGAGATCCTGACGCTGACCCGCGAGAAGGACAAGCTCGAGAAGACCCTCGGCGGTATCCGCGACATGGCCAAGGTGCCGAGCATCGTGTGGATCGTCGACACGAAGAAGGAGCACATCGCCGTCGGCGAGGCTCGCAAGCTGAACATCCCGGTCGTCGCGATCCTCGACACCAACTGCGACCCGGACGAGGTCGATTACCCGATTCCGGGTAACGACGACGCGATCCGTTCGGCCGCGCTGCTGACCAAGGTCGTGGCCGAGGCCGCCGCCGCCGGTCTGATGGCCCGCT
The DNA here is from genome assembly GCF_040682875.1 of Amycolatopsis sp. NPDC051071. Classification (NCBI taxonomy): domain Bacteria; kingdom Bacillati; phylum Actinomycetota; class Actinomycetes; order Pseudonocardiales; family Pseudonocardiaceae; genus Amycolatopsis; species Amycolatopsis sp. NPDC051071. Next base: position 7,025 of record NZ_JBFBBY010000122.1, read on the forward strand.
CCAGCCGCAACGGTGCCTCCAACGCCGACACCAAGCCCGAGCCGGGTGTCGCCGCGGACGAGCCGCTGGCCGAGTGGGAGAAGGAGCTGCTCGCCGGCTCCGAGACCGCCACCGCGGACGCCAAGGAAGCCGCCGCCGCGACCGAGGCGGCCACCGAGCCCGCCGCGGAGCCGGCTGCCGAGCAGCCTGCCGCTGAGCAGTCGGCCGCCGAGCAGCCCGTTGCCGAGCAGCCTGCCGCCGAGCAGCCCGTCGCCGAGCAGGCAACCGCCTCCTCCTGATCCACCTCGTGAGGCCGCCTTCGGGCGGCCTCACGAGTACCTCTCCCAAAAGACTTCTCGTACCTGAAAAGGACGGACAACGCACGATGGCGAATTACACCGCCGCAGATGTGAAGCGCCTCCGCGAACTGACCGGCGCCGGCATGATGAACTGCAAGAAGGCGCTGGAGGAGAACGACGGCGACTTCGACAAGGCCGTCGAGTTCCTGCGCATCAAGGGCGCCAAGGACGTCGGCAAGCGCGCCGAGCGCGCGACCGCCGAGGGCCTCGTCGCCGGTGACGGCGGCGTGCTGATCGAGCTCGACTCCGAGACCGACTTCGTCGCGAAGAACGAGGACTTCCAGACCCTCGCCGCGAAGATCGTCGAGGTCGCGAAGACCGAGAAGACCAGCGATGCCGAGAAGCTGAAGGCCGCCTCGCTCGACGGCAAGACCGTCGCCGAGGTCGTCCAGGAGCTGGCCGCCCGCATCGGTGAGAAGCTCGAGCTGCGCCGCGTCGCCGCCTTCGAGGGCACCACCGCCACCTACCTGCACCGCCGCGGTGCGGACCTCCCGCCCGCCGTCGGCGTGCTCATCGAGTACACCGGCGAGGGCGACGCCGCCGCCGAAGCCGCTCGTGGTGCCGCCATGCAGGTCGCCGCGCTCAAGGCCAAGTACCTCACCCGTGACGAGGTGCCCGCCGAGATCGTCGAGAACGAGCGCAGCATCGCGGAGAAGACCGCTCGCGAAGAGGGCAAGCCGGAGCAGGCGCTCTCGAAGATCATCGAGGGCAAGGTCAACGCCTACTACAAGGACACCGTCCTGCTCGAGCAGCCTTCGGTCAAGGACAACAAGAAGACCGTCAAGGCCCTGCTCGACGAGGCCGGCGTGACCGTGAGCCGGTTCGCCCGGTTCGAGGTCGGCCAGGCCTGATCCAGGCGCGGAACACAAGAGTCACCGCTGTGCCCCGTCTCCGTCCATCGGGGACGGGGCACAGTCGGGTCAAGAGCATGAGGGAGAGCGACATGGGTGTCCGGGTCGAAGGCGGATACCGGCGGGTGCTGCTGAAGCTGGGTGGCGAGATGTTCGGCGGCGGTTCCATCGGGGTTGATCCGGATGTGGTGCACTCGGTCGCTCAGCAGATCGCCGACGTGGCGCGCACGGGGGTGCAGATCGCCGTCGTCATCGGCGGCGGCAACTACTTCCGCGGCGCGGAACTGTCGCAGCGCGGCATGGACCGCGACCGCGCCGACTACATGGCGATGCTCGGCACCGTGATGAACTGCCTGGCACTGCAGGACTTCCTGGAGAAGGAAGGCCTGCCGACCCGCGTGCAGACCGCCATCACCATGGGGCAGGTCGCCGAGCCGTACATCCCGCGCCGCGCGGAGCGTCACCTCGAGAAGGGCCGCGTCGTCATCTTCGGCGCAGGGGTCGGCATGCCGTACTTCTCGACCGACACCGCCGCCGCGCAGCGCGCGCTCGAACTCGGCTGCGAGGCCGTCCTGATGGCGAAGGCCGTCGACGGCGTCTACACCGCGGACCCGAAGAGCGACCCCACGGCCGAGATGTTCCACGAGATCAGCCACCGCGAGGTGCTGGAGCGGGATCTCAAGGTCGCCGACGCCACCGCGTTCAGCCTCTGCATGGACAACAACATGCCGATCATCGTGTTCAATCTGCTCACCGAGGGGAACATCGCTCGTGCGGTCGGTGGTGAGAGGATCGGCACCCTGGTCGACACCCCCGCCGACGGGGTGCCCGCGTAGCCCTGCTCTGCTCTTCGCAACCGGTACGAATACACAACAACGGGAGTTGCCGTGATCGACGAGACCCTCCTCGACGCCGAGGAGAAGATGGAAAAAGCGGTGTCCGTCGCCAAGGAGGACCTGTCGTCGGTGCGCACCGGCCGGGCCCACCCGGGGATGTTCTCGCGCATTGTCGTCGACTACTACGGCGCGCCGACCCCGCTGAACCAGCTGGCGGGCGTCAACGTGCCCGAAGCCCGGATGGCGTTGATCAAGCCTTACGACCAGACCTCGCTCAACGCCATCGAGAAGGCGATCCGCGAGTCGGATCTCGGCGTCAACCCGAGCAACGACGGCAACGTGATCCGCATCGTCATCCCGCAGCTCACCGAAGAGCGCCGCAAGGAGATGGTGAAGGTCGCCAAGGCCAAGGGTGAGGACGCCCGCGTCTCGATCCGCAGCGTCCGCCGCAAGGCCAAGGAAGAGCTCGACCGGATCAAGAAGGACGGCGAGGCAGGCGAGGACGAGGTCGTCCACGCCGAGAAGGAACTGCAGAACCTCACCGACAGCTACACGCACAAGGTCGACGAGCTGGTGAAACACAAGGAAACCGAGTTGCTCGAGGTCTGATGAGCCAGGTGAGCGAGGAACGCGAGGACCGGGTGGACGTCCCGGAACCGGTTCCGGCAGCAGTGCCGGATCCCACAGCGCCGGATTCCAAGACCGTGCCGGAACCGGTACAGAAGGCTTCCCGCGCCGGCCGCAACCTGCCCGCCGCGATCGGGGTCGGGCTGCTGCTGGGGGCGGCGATCGTCACGTCCCTGCTCACCGTGCGCTTTTTGTTCATCGGCATCATCGCGATCGCCATCGCGGTCGGCACGATCGAGCTGGCAGGCGTGCTGAAGCGCGCGGCGGGCATCCAGATCGCGCTGGTCCCGGTGCTCGTCGGTGGCCAGGCGATGATCTGGCTCGCCTGGCCGTTCCGCCACGAGGGCGCGCTGACGGCGTTCGTGCTGACGGTGCTGGTCTGCCTGCTGTGGCGGTTACGCGGTGGCGCGGACGGCTATCTGCGTGACATCAGCGCGTCCGTCTTCGCCGTCGCGTACATCCCGCTCTTCGGCGCCTTCGCCGCGATGCTCGTCCCGCCGGAGGACGGCGTCGGCCGCGTGCTGGCGTTCATGATCGGTGTCGTCGCCTCGGACACGGGTGGCTACATCGCCGGTGTGCTCGGCGGCAAGCATCCGATGGCGCCCAGTATCAGCCCGAAGAAGACTTGGGAAGGTTTCGCCGGTTCGCTGGTGGCGGGTGTGGTCGCCGGCGCGCTGACCCTGAGCCTGTTGCTCGACGGCCAAGCCTGGCAGGGTGTGCTGTTCGGCGCGGCGATCGTCTGCACCGCGACCCTGGGTGACCTCGTCGAGTCGCTGATCAAACGCGACCTCGGGGTCAAGGACATGGGGAACATGCTGCCGGGGCACGGTGGCCTGATGGACCGGCTCGACTCGCTGCTCCCTTCGGCCGTCGTCTCCTGGCTGCTGCTCTCGGCGTTCATTCCCGTGTAGGCGAAAGCCAGGTGACAAGCCCGGCGTGCTGGGCCATGGTCGGAGTATGCGAACTCAAGGAATGAGTAAGCGACTACTGGCCATGGCACTGAGCCTCTTGACGCTCGGAGCACTCACGACTGCCGCGGCCGAGGCGGGCGAAAGCCCGATCGTCCGCACGGATTCCGGACCCGTTCGCGGGGTGATCACCAGTGAAGTCCGGAGTTTCCAAGGGATCCCGTTCGCCGCGCCGCCGGTCGGCGACCTGCGCTGGCGGCCTCCGCGGAGACCTGATTCGTGGACCGCGGTGCGGGACGCGAGCAAGCCGGGACCTCGATGCGCGCAGGGGCCTGGGCTCGGTTCGGCCGCGAGCGACGCCGAGGATTGCCTGTATCTCAACGTGATCGGCCCGGCCGGGCCGACGCGTAAACCGCGTCCGGTGATGGTTTGGGTCCACGGCGGGGGCTTCACCGGCGGTGCCGGCAGCGACTACGACTTCAAACGTCTCGCCCTCGGCGGGGACGTCGTCGTCGTGAGCGTGAACTACCGCTTGGGTGTGTTCGGCTTCTACGGGCACCCCGAACTCGGTCGCGACTCCGGTGCCTTCGGGCTCGAAGACCAGCAGGCCGCGCTTCGCTGGGTGCAGCGCAACGCGCGTGCTTTCGGCGGGGATCCCCGCAACGTCACGTTGTTCGGTGAATCCGCCGGTGGGATGAGCACCTGCGGACAGCTGACTTCGCCGTCGGCGGCCGGGTTGTTCAGCCGCGCGATCATCCAGAGCGGTCCGTGCACGCTGAGCTGGCCCGATGACGGGTTCGCACCCGGCGTTCCCGCGGGAACCCCCTTCCGTCCCCGCGCGGACGTCGAGAAGGACGGGGTGGCGGTGGCCGCGAAGCTGGGCTGCGCCGACGTCGCCTGTCTGCGGCGGCTGCCGGTCAAGGACCTGGTGAACCAGCCGCTCGCGACGCCCGCGTTCGATACCGCGGTGCTCCCGGAACATCCGGCCGCCGCGCTCAAAGCGGGGCGGTTCGCCCGTGTTCCGGTGCTGAGCGGGACCACCAGGGACGAGGCGAGACTGTTCGTCGCGCTGTACCCGGGACAGCCGTTCACGGAAGAGCGCTACCAGGAACTGCTGCGGACCGGGTTCGGCGCCAAGGCACCGATCGTCGCCGCGAAGTACCCGTCGGCGAAGCACGGCGGTCCGGCGATGGCGTTCGCGGACGCCATGACCGACCGGGTCTGGGCCTGTCCGGAGGCCGAGGCCAAGCGCTCGCTGAGCGCGCGCACCCGGTCGTTCGGTTACGAATTCGCCGATCGGAACGCTCCCGCGCTGATCCCGGCGCCGCCGGGAATGCGGATGGGTGCGGCCCATGGGTCTGAGTTGGCTTATTTGTCTGATTTGACCGGTTTTCCGGTGGAATTGAATCCCGCGCAGAAGGAGCTCGCGGCGCGAATGATCCAGTATTGGACCCGGTTCGCGCGGACCGGTGATCCGAATGGCGAAGAACTGCCGAAGTGGCGTCCCTCGCCGAAGACGCAGTCGCTGACGCCGGACAAGATCGGTCCGGTCGACTTCGCGGCCGAACACCACTGCGGATTCTGGGCGGGTCTCTGACGAAGGAGCCGGGGTGACGTGCTCACCCCGGCTCTTCTTCGTCAGTCGTCGTACGGGTCGTCGACTTCGGCGCTGCCCCAGCCTTCGACGGCTCGGGAGTGGTCGATCACCGCGAACACCGAACCGTCCGGGTCGGCGAGAATCGCCATCCGGCCGTACGGGGTGTCGTAGGGCTGGACCACGACGGCCCCGCCGAGCATCAGCGCCTGGCCTGCCGCGGCGTCCGCGCCGCGCGCCGGGTCCAGTTCGAGGTAGACCATCCAGTGCGGGGGAGTGTCCGCCTGGTACTCCGTGCCCATGACGTACCGGTACAGCACCGGTTCGTGCTCGATGAGCCATTCGGCGTAGTCGAGCGAGCTGCCGTCACCGATTTGGTGGCTCGTGTAGTCGAACAGGCGGCAGTAGAAGTGATCCGCCGCCGCCCCGTCGTGGGTGTTGAGGTCCGCGCCGCTGAAGGTGTTGGGCACCCCGGTCGCGAACTCCCAAGTGGCGGACGGCTCCCAGAACACGACGTGCGCGCCGCAAGCGTCTATCGCGTGGACGATGTTGCCGCGGTGGGGAATCGTCATCGGTCCGAGGGTGACCCGGCCACCGAGGCTGTCCACCCACTCGGCCGCCGCGGCCGCCTGCGGGACCGAGATGTGGACGCTCCAGCCGGACGGCCCGTCCGCGCCCGAGCGGTAGAGGCCACCCACCGGGACGCCGTTCAGGGTGGCGATCGAGTACCGTCCGGTCGGCGTCGCCGGATCTCGCTGGACGGTGAACTCCCAGTCGAAAAGCCCGCTGTAGAAGGCTTGTGCGGCCGCTTCGTCTCCGCAGGCGAGTTCGATCCAGCACGGGATTCCTGAAGGGACGACGGAAGTGTGAGCGGCCGAGCCAAGCGACATGCGGTTCTCCCTTACCAGTGGGGGTAAAGTCTAGTCGCTATCCGCATTGTTTCCGTCAAAGATTTCGACCGGATGACGCCGAACCCGGCCCGGTGTCACATCGTTGGAGTTTCCGTGCGCTGGTTTCCCCGAACTGTCTCCTCCTTCCGCGACGGCGGCAAGGATGTGCTGCCGAGCCCGAACATCTGGTACTACCAAAAGGCCTACGAGATCGAGAACCGCGCACAGGACGTCGACGACGAGATCTGGCGGGTGCTCGGTGAGTACCGTGACCTGTCCGGCACGGACGTGCTCGACATCGGCTGCGGTGACGGATTCCACTTGCCGCGCTTCGCCGCGACCGCGCGGTCCGTGGTCGGGATCGAACCCCATGAACCCTTGGCCCGCGACGCGCGGCGCCGCGCCGGGGAACTGCCGAACGTCGAGGTGCGGAAAGGCCGCGCGCAGCGGCTTCCGGTGCCGGACGCGTCTTTCGACGTCGTCCACGCGCGGACAGCGTACTTTTTCGGCCCCGGCTGCGAACCCGGTCTTCGCGAGGCGGAGCGGGTGCTGCGCCCGGGCGGCACGATGATGATCGTCGATCTCGATGTGGCGAGTGAGCCCTACGGCGGCTGGATGCGGCAGGACCTGCCGCGGTACGACCCGCCCGGCGTCGAAAAGTTCTTCGCCCGTCAGGGATTCGGCTGCCGCAAGGTGATGACGCGCTGGCTGTTCGAGGACGCCGCCGCGATGGAAGCGGTGCTGAAGATCGAGTTCAGCGCTCCGGTCGCGGCGAAGGCGATCGCGGAGGTCCGGCACCTCAACGAGGTTTCGTCAGGCGCCGGGGAGAAGCGGATGACGCTGCCGGTGGGTTATCGCGTGCATACACGCACCAAACCCACCGGCCTCGTCGTGCCAGGTCACTCCGCGTCCCCGTCCGGAGCGGCGGCGGCATCGTCGGCCTCGCCGAGGATGCTGTAGATCATCCGCCGGGCCTCGTTGAGGACGTCGACGGTACGAGCCTGCTGTGCCTCGCTGCCGGCGTGCATCACCTGCGCGACCGCCGCGGCCAGGGTCGCACCCGCCTTGCGCAGGTTCACCTCGACCGGGTCGACGTCGTGGGCGATTTGCTCCCACGGCGGGACGGTGTCCTGCTGTTCGGCCGCGGCGCGGCCGGTTTCGGTGAGTTCGAACAGTTTCTTGCCGGTCTCGTCCTTGCTGATCACCAGGCCTTCGTCGGCCAGCATCTGCAGCGTCGGGTAGACCGAGCCGGGGCTCGGCCGCCAGAAGCCGCCGGAGCGTTCGCCGATCTCGCGGATGATCTCGTAACCGTGCCTCGGCTGCTCGGCGAGCAACGCGAGGATCGCGGCGCGGACGTCACCGCGTTTGCCGCGTCGCCCGCCGGGGCCGCCGCGACGGCCGTGCCGGTGCCGGTTGCCGGGTCCACCCGGTCCGCCGGGGCCCCAGCCCGGAGGCGGCGGGGGGAATTCGCCGAAACCGCCGCGAGCCCAGGGCCCGAAGGCGGGACGGCCGTGTTCGTGTTCTGAAGGGAAGGGTCGTCGTCGCATCTCTGAATCCTCTCTACGTAATGTTCCAACACGTTCACGATATATCGGAAACAGTCGTACGACAACCCTGAGCCGGTGATCTGGGTCTCAGCAGGGCTCTCAGCGCAGGTCGAGCATGAGCAGGTCGACGACGCCAGCCTCGAACTCGCCGATCTTCTGCCAGCCCCAGCGGTCGTAGAGCCGCCGGGCGGGCGCGGTGACGCGGGACCCCAGCAAGGCGAACCGCTCGGGCCGGTCTTTCAGCAGGTCAGTGAGCAGGGCGTGACCCTGCCCGCGACCGCGTAGCTCGGGAACGAGGGCCAGTTCGTAGACGTAGAACAGCGCTTCGCCCGCCAGCCGATCCGGCGGGGGAGTCGTCGCGTGGGCGGGCCACCACCCGGCTTCCTGGCCGACCCCGTACGCGAAGCCGCCCACCGCGTCATCGGCGGAGACGGTCTTCATGGCGAATCCGGGGAGCGCCGAGTGTTCGGCGAACAGGACGCGGAACCGGGCGACTTCGTCTTCGCCTTCGAAGTAGGGCGGTTCGCGGTAGACACGGCGGTAGACGCCGTCGAGGTCAGAGTGCACCGTTGAAGTCTGCCCAGCACCACGATCGCCGCGCCACAACAACCGATCAGCACCAGCCACGGCAGCCCGGAGCCGTGCGACAGCAGCCAGGTGAACGTCGCCGGGGCGAGCACACGCGCCGCGCTCCACACGAGTTCTTCGAGACCGAGATAGCGGCCACGCAAGTGGGGCGGGGCGATCGCGACGATCAGCGCGCTGCTGGTCGGTGCCTGGAGCAGTTCGGCTCCGGTGAACACGACCATCGCCACCGTGAGGAGGAGGAACGCGATCGTCGGCTGCCCGGCAGGCACGAACGCGAACAGCAGGAACGACAGCGCCCACACCGCGGCCGCGACCTGAAGGGTGCGTGGCATTCCCCGCCGTTCCACCCGGCTCGCGACCACGGTCTGCGCGAGCACGACCAGGACGGTGTTGATCGCGAAGAGAACACCGGGCTGCCAGGCCGGCAGCTTCAACCCGTCGAGGACGTACGCGCTCAGCAGGACGGTCAAGGCCAGGTCGCACAACGCGAAGACGAAGACCGTCACGAGGACGCCGCGGAAGATCCGGTCGGCGAACACTTTCCGGTAACCGTCGGTGGGAGGGGCCTCGGGTTGGCGAGGAGTGCCCGCGGGCGCTCGCCACGACGCGACCAACGCCGCCGCGATGACGAAGCTCGCCGCGTTGACCAGCACGATCACCGGGTAGCCGCCGGTGCCACCCCAAGCGACCAGGAAGGCGCCGAGCAGCCCGCCGAGCCCGATGCCGACGTTGCGCAGCGCGCGTTCCATCGCGTACCAGCGGGCGCGCTGCCCGTCGTCGGCCACCTGCGCGACCAGTGCGCCGGTCGACGGCCAGAACAGGCCCTCGCCCCAGAACGTCACCGCGGCCAGCACGACCAGCTGCCACACCTCGTCGGCGAAGACGTAGCCGGTGAAGGTCACCGCGCGCAGAAGGTTGGCGGCGATCACCATCCGGCTCGGCCCGAACCGGTCGATCAGCCGTCCGGCGAGCGGGCCCGCGGGCAGCGCGATCATCGCCGCGATCGACAGTGCCGCCCCGACCGCCGTCAGCGGAAGCCCTTTGGCGGCATGGAAGTACACGACGGCGAAGGGCAGGAAGAGCCCGGTTCCCAGCGCGTCGATACTCTGCGCCGCGATCAGCGGGAACCGGCCTCGGGTGCTCGGGAGGCCGAGCAGTTCGGTGACGGCCATCAGGCGTGGGGAAGCGGGAAGACGTTGAGATCCCCTTCGGCGAGCGGCTGGTCCCGCCAGCCGAGTCCCACGGCCGCGTCGGCGATCCTTCCGTTGCCCCACAACGGGAGTCCGGCGGGGAAGTTCGACACGAGGCCCGGCACCAGCGTATGCGCGGCGTGGAATCCCGCGGCCGCGACGTCGCAGGTGGTCAGGTCGACGCTGATCACCTCGAACCCTCGCGCCTCGACGCGGTCCTGGTAGGCCTTGAGCCGTCGTTCCCCGAGTGACGGCAGGTCGTCCCAGGTGCGCTCCGGCAGGTCACGCACCCACGGCGCGACCCATCTCCCGGCCCGGGGATCGAGGTAGAGCTGTTGCTGGCAAAGAAGATCCGCGACGTCGGCGAAGTCCTCGCGGTAGGAATCGAGGTACCGCCGGTCGGCACGGTACGGCTTGAGGTCGCCGAGGTGCGGCAGGTCCTGGCGCATCGCGGCCAGTTCATGCTCGTTGTCGAGGGCACGGCAGGTGTGCTGCAACGTGAACCCCTCGGCCAGCGCCTTCTTCGCGGCTTCGATGGCGTCCGGGCGGGCCGCGAACCCGATGGACAGCCAGCGGGTGACGCGGTCGAGTACCGCCGCGGCGACCACCGGGACGTCGAACTCGTTGTCCAGGTGGATGAGCGTGACCTCGTAGCCGTCGACGGTGTCCGCGATGAGCGACTGGATCTCGTCCGGGATCGGGAGCCGGGCGAGGCGCGGGGTGTTCGCCCACCAGAGCATGGTGGTGTCACGTTCGAGGACTTCTTCGAGGCCGGACGTGACGGCGTGCTCTTCGGTGCTCCCGGCGGCGAGGCCCGCGATCAGCGGATCGGCGAAGTGGCCTTCCCCGGCTTGCCGTTCGTTCGAGATCAGGAACGCCGGAACCCAGACGGATTCCTTGGTGGAGTGGGAAAACCCCTCCACCCACGAGCATTCCGTGTCCGGTGTCAGCGGTGAGAAGGGGAAGCCGGGTGAACGGTACTGGTCGGCCGAGTAGAGGTTCAGCCGGCCCGGCTCGATCGCCGGGATGCCGTAGCGCGCTAGTTGCGCGTAGCTGCCGAAGCGCACTTCGCGTTCCGGAGCGAGCCAGCTCCCGCAGTAGCGCTCCACCGCTTCACCGATGGCGGATTGCCGGGCGAGGTCGAAGTCGTGCCAAGACGTGCCGAAGGCCTGGCGGTCGTTGGGCCAGTTCATGACCCGGCGCATGTCGGCGACGTCCACCGCGCATACCCGCAGCCGGGCGGGCATCCCCGGCGACGGCGGGATCTCGCCGACGCCGGTCACGATCCCGGTCTGGTCGTCGACCAGCAATTCCGCGTTGGTGACGGCGGGGACGGGCCGGACGCGATCCGGCACGGGGAGGATCGGCCGGCGGATCTCGGTCAGGTCCGCCGGGTTGAGTTCGATCTCGCCGGTGGTGACCGCGGTTCGCCCGCCCGAGAGCCAGCGTTCGAGGTGGACGGCGAGGTTCGCCAGTATCCAGCGCGTGTCACCGGGTTTCGACGAGGTCCCGTTCGCGGGTGCGGAAAGGAAGGCATCGACGACACGAGGATCCAGGGCGGCGGAACGACGACGGGCGACGACGTCGGCGAAGTCGATCCCGCCGGGGGTGATCGCGGGCCCGGCGATCGCCCGGCCGCGTTCCCGGCGCAGCGGCAGCCAGCGCACCCCGCTCCCGGCGCACAACACGTCCAACGCGGTCAGCTCGGCGTACGCGGGGTGATCGAAGGCCGCGACCACGACGGTGTTCACCGTGTCCACTTCGGACAGATCGGGGAAGGACGAAACGGTCTCGACGCTCGCGTATCCGCTGTCGGCAAGGGTTTCCGCCAGTCGCGCGGTGAGTGCCGGGGAGCCGGTGAGGAGGACAGTGGTTTCGGGAACCCGGTCCACCACGTCGTCCTGAGTCAGGCAGCCGTCGGCTTCGAGGAGGTCGACCACCTCCGCGTAGTCCGGGTTCATGCCTGCCAGCAGCTGGGCGCGGGTCCGGGTGCCGTCGCAACGGCCCGCCCACGCGCGGAACTCCCGGATGGGTGCGGTGATGGAGAACTGACCCCCGTTCGGGGTGACGAGAAAGCAGAGCTCCGGTTCGAGATCGGTGATCTCGACTCCGTCGAGCCGCAACCTGGCATCTTCGGACCCCATGGCAACCCCATCGTTTCCAGGACTCCGCCTCGGCGCGCCACGGTCCCCGGTGACGCGGGACCGTGGCGGCGCGGGCGGCTGATCGGCCGGTTACTTGGCGGCGGAACGGTTGTGCACGACCGCGCGGTTGTGCACGACGGCCCGGTTGTGGACGACCGCGCGGTTGTGGACCACGGCGCGGTTGTGGACGACGACGCGGCTGGGACGCTCGAAGGTCGAGATCATGGTTCCTCCTGAGTGTTCGGGGTCGTCACGCTCCGTGGCGCGACCTGACCAAGTCTCGCCCTGGGCATGACCTCCCGACGTCTCCTCGTATGCGATCCGCATGGTTCGGCCGGGTACCCGTCACGTGACCTGGGGAACAGCGATCCGGGGCGGCTCGGGCGTGCCGGAGGTGGACATGGGAGACTGAGTGGGCTATGACTGCCCTCCCTCTCGTCTTCGACGCGCCCAAGCGCGGCCTCCCGCCGCGCCACCTCGCCGACCTCACCGCCGCCGAGCGGGCCGAGGCCGTCGCCGAGCTGGGTGAGAAGCCGTTCCGCGCGAAGCAGCTGTCGAACCACTACTTCTCGCGGCTCACGGTGGACCCGGAGGAGATGACCGACATCCCGGCGGCCTCGCGGGAGAAACTGGTCGGCGACCTGATGCCGACGCTGCTCACCGAGATCAAGGCACTCGCCGCCGACGACGGCACGACCCGCAAGACCCTGTGGCGCGCGCACGACGGGACACTCCTGGAGAGCGTGCTGATGCGCTACCCGGACCGCGCGACCCTGTGCATTTCGAGCCAGGCAGGCTGCGGCATGGCGTGCCCGTTCTGCGCCACCGGCCAGGGTGGCCTCGACCGGAACCTCTCGACCGCCGAGATCGTCGACCAGGTCCGCTCGGCCGCCGCCGTGATGCGTGACGGCGCCATGCCCGGTGGCCCCGGCCGCCTGTCGAACATCGTCTTCATGGGCATGGGCGAGCCGCTGGCGAACTACAAGCGAGTCGTCGCGGCGGTCCGGCGGATCACGGATCCTTCGCCGGCGGGGCTGGGGATCGGCCAGCGTTCGGTGACCGTGTCGACGGTGGGCCTCGCTCCGGCGATCCGCAAGCTGGCCGACGAGAAGATGCAGGTGCGTCTCGCGGTTTCCTTGCATACTCCGGATGACGAGCTTCGCGACACCTTGGTACCGGTGAACGAGCGTTGGTCGGTCGACGAGGTTCTGTCGGCCGCCCGGTACTACGCCGACACTTCCGGACGCCGTGTGTCCATTGAGTACGCGTTGATCCGGGATATCAACGATCAGCCTTGGCGTGCCGAGCTTTTGGCGAAGCGGCTGCGTCAGCACCTCGGACAGCTGGTGCATGTGAACGTGATCCCGCTGAACCCGACCCCGGGTTCGAAGTGGGACGCGTCGCCGAAGCCGGTGGAGCGCGAATTCGTGCGGCTGGTGAACGCGGGCGGGGTTGCCTGCACGGTGCGCGACACACGTGGCCAGGAGATCGCCGCGGCTTGCGGACAGCTCGCCGCCGAAAACTGACTTTTCCTTCCAGTGATGGAGATTTCGTCGTGATGTATGCCCCCAGCCTGCTGGAACCGGCTGCGGAGGAGCTGAGGCTCGCCGACTGGACCGGTCATGGTGCGACCGGTGTCGCCCGTGAGGCTCGGACGTTGCTCGGTGAGCGGTTCAGCTCGGTGACGTTCATGTACGTGCTGATGCGGGCGTTCGAGGTGGAGTTCTACGCGGCGCGTGACGCTTCGCGCTGGCACGAGTTCCACGGTGGGCCGTATGCGTTGTCGGACGCCGATCTCGAGGCGTTGCTGGCTCCGTGGCTCGGGCGCTGATCAGCGCCACCTGTCATTTCGCGAGGCGGGCCTCGATGCCGTCGAGCAGGCATTCGAGGCCGAGCCGGAAGGTCTCGTCCGCGTCGAGGTGGACGGCGTCACGCACGACGGTGGCCAGCGCCGGATACTTGCCGGTGGCGAAAAGCCGTTCCAGATAAGGCCCGAGTGAGACCTGCCAGCGCCTCTCGTCCAGCCCGGTGGCCCGCTCGGCACGCCGTTTCGCGATTTCCCCGCGCACTGCGCCGATCACGTAGGCGTTGACCGCGGTGGTCACCGGCATGACGTCGTCCACGCCGATACCGTCGAGGGCGGCCATCACGGATTCCCCGCTGGCCAGCGCTTGCGGCCCGAGCCCAGGACGGCCACCCAGGAGATCGGCGAGCCATTCGTGCCCGTGCGCGGCGTTCCGCGTGGTTTCGGCCAAGGAGCGCAGCACCTCTCGCCAGCCATTCCCGGTCGGCCGGATCTCGGCGTAGACCGCGTCGAGCATCAGGTCGAGCAGTTCTTCCTTGGTGGCGATGTAGCCGTACAACCGCATCGGGCCGACGTCCAGCGCGGCGGCGACCTTGCGCAGCGACACCGCGTCCATACCGTTCGCGTCGGCCAGCCGGATCGCCGTCCGCACGATCAGGTCCCGGCTCAGCGGGACCGGCACGGGTCGATTCGGCGGCTCGGGCCGCTCCCACACCAACATGCCGGTGACAATACATCGCACCGCGCGATACAGTGTATCGACAAGTACGGTGTATCGAACGAGGGGGCGGCATGACCATCGTCATCATCGGGGCAGGCCTCGGCGGCCTGGCTCTCGCCAGAGTGCTGCACGTGAACGGCGTCGATTCCGTCGTGTACGAACGGGAACCGTCACGCGACGCACGCGGCCAGGGCGGCATGCTCGACATCCATTCCGGTCAGCGGGCGCTGCGTGAGGCCGGTCTGATCGACGGATTCCACGCGATCGCCCGCGGCGAAGGCCAGGACATGCGTCTTCTCGAGCCGGACGGCACCCTCCTGCTCCAGGAGGACACACCCGACGACGCCCCGCTCCTGCGGCCCGAGGTCGACCGGGCCGATCTGCGTGACCTGCTGCTGGACTCCCTTCCCGGACACACGGTGCGCTGGGGGCATGCTTTCGACTCCGCCGGCGACGGCCTGGTGCGCTTCTCCGACGGCAGCAGTGCGACGTATGACCTGCTGGTCGGTGCCGACGGCGCGAACTCCCGGGTCCGCGCGCTGCTCACCGACGCGCGGCCGGCGCATATCGGCCACAACTCCGTCGAGCTCGGCATTCCCGACATCGACCACACGCGTCCCGACCTCGCGGCGATGGTCGGGCGCGGCAACTACTGGGTGCTCGGCGACGGGAAATCCCTTGCGGCGCAGCGTAACGGCGACGGCCGCGTTCGCATCGGCGTCAATTTCTACAACACCGGCGAGGACTGGTTCGCCACCAGCGGGATCCCGTTCGACGACCCGGCCGCCGTCAAGGCACGGCTGATCGACCTGCTCCACGGCTGGCACCCGCGGTTCATTGCGTTGATCGAGGCCTGCGACGACAAGGTCGTGCCGCGGTCGATCAGCACCCTCCCGGTCGGCCTGACCTGGCCGTCGACACCCGGTGTCACCCTGCTCGGCGATGCCGCGCACCTGATGCCGCCGGTGGGGGAGGGCGCCAACATGGCGCTGCTCGACGGCGCCCTGCTCGCCCTCGCGCTGGCCTCCCGTCCGGACGACTTTCCCGCCGCCGTCAAGGAATACGAACGCGAGATGTTCGAACGCACCAGTGCCGCCGCCCGGATGTCCGAGAAAGTGAAGGAACTGATGATGTCGCCGGGTGCCGCGCGGAAGATGCTCGCGTTCTTCCAGCCCGACTGACGGAAACCCGTTATCCGTCGCGCTGGAGCGCGTCGGCTAGCCGGTCGAGTGCCGCGCTCGGCGAGGCGGCGGTAGAAGGCGGCGACCGCGTCATCGGAGAACCGGTCGGCGGGCAGCCGCAGGCAGCACAGGGCCCCGCCGTCCGGGCCTCGCGGAGCCGTTCGTACAGCCCGGCGCCGGTCGTGGTGAGCCAGCCGAGCCGTAGTCCGGGTGCGCCGTGCGCCACCGGACGAGCTCAGCGAAGCCGTCCGCCACTTGGCCGCCGCGTGGCGCGGCTTCGGCCTGCGGCACTCACGACCTCACGTGGCCCAAAGGGCAGCCGCGGTGTCTTGAAGGCCCCCTTTGAGACGTTGATCGTCTCAAAGGAGGCCTTCAGGACATGCCCGCGACCAAGGGCGGCTGCCAGGTATGGGTCCGGGTGGTCGCGAGTGGCAATGGGCGTTCTGGCCAAGGGTGTTTTAAGTACCTACGGCGGCGCGTGAAGGACCCCTTCCCTCGGCTCAGCCGGAGAAACTCGACCTTCACACCTTCCCCAGTACAGGAAGGCCCCCTTCCTTGCGCCTAGCGCAAGGAA
>NZ_JBFBBY010000123.1:0-22678 GCF_040682875.1 Amycolatopsis sp. NPDC051071
GCCCGTTCTTAAGCACTTACGCGTCGCCTGTGGCGTTGCTCGCGTGAAGTACATGAAGGCCCCCTTCCTTGCGCTAGGCGCAAGGAAGGGGGCCTTCCTGTACTTGGGGAAGGTGTGAAGGTCGAGTTTCTTCGGCTGAGCCGAGGGAAGGGGTCCTTCACGCGCCGCCGTGGTGACTGGTGGTACTGCGGGTCAGCCTCGTCCATACCCGAATGCCGCGCTAGCGTCGTCCGGGGGGAAACGCGGTCCGTGACGCTGTAAAGGCGTCACCGGCCTGATTTCACACAACCGGCGGCCACGCAGAGATAGGCGACCGCGAGGGCGGCCGACCAGGTCGCACCTGTTTCGACGGCCAGATAGAGATGCACCAGCGCGAGGACGCCATAGGTCACAGCGAGTCCTCGCAGGGTTTCGGAGGTACCCAAAGACCACGCACCGCCCTGGTTCACGGCCACGAAAACGCCGATGTGCCCGGTACGCCGCCGTCGAGCGGCAGGCACCGGGCACATCGGACGGACGCGAATCGTCAAGCTTCCACCAGCGTCGTGGTTCCCGCACACCCTACGGGAACCAGCACTTAGTTGTGCTGGCTCGTCCCGCCGTCGAGCACGCCACCCGCGGCGCAGTTGTAGGGGGACTCGCCGCTGGCCTCGTGGGCACCCGGCGAGAGGATCGGCACCCCGATGCCGTTGAGCGAGTCCCGGATCGGAACCTGGACACCCAGCACGTTGACGTCGTTGTCACAGACGCCGAGCGTGGCGTTGACGTTGTGCAACACGTCGGTGTTGTTCAGGTTGAGCAAACCGACCTGCTCGCTGATGTCATAACCGTGGTGACCGTGGTGACCGTGGCCTTCGTCGTCCGGCGTCCCGGCAGACGCGATTCCTCCGGTCAGGAACGCTCCGGCCGCCGCCGCCGCGGCGACGAAACCGATCTTCTTCAGCATGAATTCTCCTCGGATAGGAATGGGGGACGTAGGTGAAGGGCACCGGCGTGCCGCAGCGCAAAAGCTACTGACCCGGTGGACGGATCTCCATCCGGTGCCATCATCGTGTGGTTCGAAACCGCGTCCGACCGAGGTTCTTGTAGTCCGAAAGAGGGAATGTACCTCGTTTGTGAATCCTGACGACGGTGACCTCATGAGCACGATTCCCCGGTGCCCCGACATTTCGCGAGGGAGGCGCGCGAAGATCGGTCACACACAGTGTTGAGGAATTGTTTCGAGTATCGTCACGCTACCCTTCCGAACTACAAGCACCGGCACGAAGATTCCTTTCGGGTGACGAAACTGCCGCCACGGTCCTTCGAAAGTGGTGACTCCACCGCATCTCTACGCTCCCTGCTATCTCAGCGAAGTGGCCGAATGCCGGTCCGGTTCGTGACGTGACGAGAAGGAGCCGTTGGTGGTCGCTTACGGGATACTCGTCGTATCGGCCGCGCTGTACGCGATAGGGATCGTCGCTCAGAGCGTCGCCGCCCGGCGTGCCGCGCATGAGCGTGGAACAGGTCTGGGACTACTCGCCCGGCTGGCCACGGACCGGCTTTATCTGGTGGGATTCGCCGGACAGGTAGGCGGTTTCGCGTTCGCGTTCTTCGCTCGCGAATCACTGCCGCTGTACCTGGTCCAAACCGCTTCGTCGTCGGCGATCGGACTCGCGACCCTTTTCGGCGTCGTGGTCTTGAAATGGCGGGTGCGGATCAGTGAGGCACTGATGCTGGCGCTGATGGCGTGCGGACTGGTCGTCCTCGCCGGCTCGTCGAAACCCTCCGTCGCCAACGATTTCTCGCCGACCACCGTTCTGCTTCTGACGGCCACCCTGGTCGCGATCGGCGTGACCATGACCCAGCTGGGCCGGACGGACACCTTCCTGCTGCCCGCCGTGCTTTCCGGGGTTTCGTTCGCCGTGGTGGCGATCATCAGCCGGGTGCTGGCCCATGAGGAAGTCACCTCGCTGCCGTCGAATCCGCTGACCGGGCTGATGCTGGGCGCCGCCGTACTCGGGCAGGCTTCGATGGCGGTCGCCCTGCAGCGCGGCCTCGCCACGGCGGTCGTGGCGACCGCCGACGCCACGACGATCGTGCTGTCCTCCATCACCGGCATCACGGCGCTCGGTGATCAAGTCGCCGAAGGGACCGGGCCTTGGGTGGTCTCCGGTCTCACGGCGGTCGTCGTCTGCGTACTGGGGCTCGGCTCACAGGCCCGCGCCACGCCTGCCTCGGCCGGTGTCGCGGAGAAGGCGGCATGACCGTGCGGCCACTGGCGAGCGTGTCGATCGACCTCGACAACCTATGGGCCTACCGCAAGACCCACGGCGACCCCGAGTGGCGCCGGTATCCCAGTTTTCTGCCATCGGCCGTGCCGCGGTTGCTCGAAGTCCTCGGCGAGCAGCGGCTGACGACGACGGTGTTCGTGGTCGGTGCCGACGTCGTCCGCGAAGACGGCGCCAAGGCGGTCAACGAGATCACCGCGGCCGGTCACGAAGTCGGTAACCACTCGTTCGGCCACGAGCCTTGGCTTCACCGCTATACCCGTGCCCGTCTCGAAGACGAACTGCGGCGTACCGATGACGCGATCGTCGAGGCCGGTGCCCCGCTCCCCCTCGGCTTCCGCGGGCCGGGTTTCAGCCTCAGCCGCGACCTCGTCGAAGTACTGGCCGGACGCGGATACGCCTACGACGCCAGCACCTTCCCGACCTGGATCGGTCCTTTCGCCAGGGCCTACCACAATCGCACGGCGCCTCGATGCGACGACGGTTACGACAGCGACGGACGCGACGAACTGTTCGGCGGCTTTTCGCGGGTGCTGGCGCCGGTACACGCGTATCGCTGGCGGACGAGCGCCGGCACCGGCCTCGTGGAACTCCCGGTGACGACGATGCCGTTGGTGCGCACGCCGATCCATGGTTCGTACCTCCTGCGCCTGCACGAGATCTCGCCCCGGTTGGCCAGGGGCTATTTCAAGACGGCACTACGGCTTTGTCTCGCCAGGAAGGTCGCACCGTCTCTTCTGCTGCATCCCACCGACGTCCTCGGCGGCGCGGAAGCACCCGGGATGGAGTTCTTCCCCGGGATGGCCGCGCCCAGTGGCCGCAAGGTGGCTTGGCTGGGGTGGGTTCTGCGCGCCTTGCGTGAGCATTTCGACGTCGTCGGCACCGGTGAATACGTACACCGGACCAACCCGCGGCGGGAGCGCGCGGTGACCTGCCTGGACGCCGGGAGATGACCGCCTTCACGATCGTCACCCCCGTCGAACACGACACACGGGCGGCGATGCTGCGCGTTCTCGCGTACGCCACGGTCGCCTTGGCGCCGATCGAGGGCTATCTGGCGGCCGTGCACCCGCATCTCGGCAAGGTCGTGCCCGCGCTGCTCGTCACCACGTGGCTCATGGCCCGTGTCCATCAGCGACGGTTGCCCCGGCCGACGCCGCTGCACGCGGTACTGGCGCTGCTCGCGACGGTGGTGGCGATCACCGCGGCGACCCATTCATCTGGCGCCTTCACCGCGGAATACAGCTTGCGGTGGCTGCCCTTTCTCGTGCTCACCGCGGTGCTGGCGGATGTCGCCGGTCGTGAGGCACCGATCCGCGAGTTGCTGCTGGCCATGGCGACGGGAGCCACCGCGGCCGCGCTCGGCGGGCTGTACAGCCTCGTCGTCGACGGGCAACCACGCGCCGCTGGTCCGCAAGAGGATCCGAACGACCTCGCCTATTTCCTGGTCGCCGCGGTTCCGCTGCTCTTCGTCGCACGTCAGGGTTCGCCTCGGCGGTCGCTCGTCGTGACCCTCGCTTGCACCGTACTGGTGGCCGGCGCGACGGCGACCTTCTCCCGTGGTGGCGCCTTGGGGCTGGCCGCCGCCGTCGGCTGGCTGACCCTGCGCCGGGTCCTGTCCTGGCGGGTACTCGCCGCCGCGGCGGCCGCGGCCGGGGTGCTGTGCGTGGCGGCGATGTCGCTCACCGGTCCGCTGATCGAGCGGGCGTTCCAGGAGAAGACCTACATCGCGGCCGCCAATGTGGACACCAGGGAGCTGCGCTGGCAAGCGGCGGCCCGGATGGTGGCCGGACATCCGGTGCTGGGCGTCGGTCCTGGCGGATTTCGCGAAGAGTACGCCGCCGAATCGCGCAACGCGGAGCTCGATGAGCAGACCCCGGTGGCGCACAACATGTACCTCGAAGTGTCCGCGGAACTCGGGCTGCCGGGATTCGCCCTGTTCATCGCGATGATCGTGATCGCCGCGACAGCGACCGAACGGGCCGTCCGGACAGGCGACTCCGCCGCCAGGACAGAGGCGATCGTGCTCCAGGCGGCGTTGCTGGCGGTGCTGGTCACCTCGACGTTCCTCTCCGAGCAGTACTACCTCCCGTTGTGGTCGCTGACCGCGTTCGCCGTGGCGGCCGGAGACGGGTTCGCCGAGAGAAAGGCGGGTTTCGATGCGTGTCCTGCACGTGATCAGTGAGATGGGCGCCGGCGGCGCCGAAACCCTCGTGGCGGGCATGGCGGCCCGCGGCGAGGAGTACGGCTGGGTGTCCGCGGTCGCCAGTGGCGGCGGATTCCGCGCCGACGCGCTGGCCGCGGACGGGGTGGCGACCTTCCCGGTCCCGCTCGCCCTTCGCAGCGGCACAGGCGTGCTGCGGGCGGCGTGGGCGGTCCGCCGGGCGATCGCCCGGTTCCGGCCGGAGATCGTGGTGGCCCACAACGTCGGCGCGAGCCTGGTCGCCCGGCTCGCGCTCGTTCCCTGGCGGCGGCCGTTGGTGACCGTCTTCCACGGCGTCGCCGACGATGAGCTGACGATGGCCGCACGCGTCGTCCGGCGCACGTCCGACCGGGTGGTCGCGGTTTCCCCCGCCACGGCTGACCGGCTGGCCGAAGCGGGCCTGAGCCGTCCGGTCGTGATCCGCAACGCCGTGTTCGCGCGCCGCCCGGTCTTCGGCCGGGCGGCGGTGCGGGCGTCGCTCGGCGTCGCGGCCGGGACGCCGGTCGCGCTCTGTCTCGCCCGGCTGGAGCCGCAGAAACGCCACGACGTGCTGCTGGACGCGTGGGCACTGCTCGAAAGCGACGCGGTGCTGTGGCTGGCGGGTGACGGGAGCCTGCGTGCCGAACTCGAGTCCCGTCACGGGGACTTGAGTGGCCGGATCCGGTTCCTCGGTACTCGCGAAGACGTGCCCGACCTTCTCGCGGCGGCCGACGTGACGGTGCTGACCAGCGATTGGGAGGGCCTGCCGCTGGCCGTACTCGAATCGATGGCGGCCGGGCGGCCGGTCGTCGCGACCGATGCCGGCGGGGTCGGTGAGGTGCTGTCCGGCGGCGCCGGGGTGGTGGTGCCGCCCGGCGACCCGCTGGCCGTGGCGAAGGCCTTGGGCCCGTTGCTGCACGACAAGTCCGCACGGGATTCCTTGGGCGCCGAAGGCCTGCGGACGATCCAGCGGGAGTACGACCCGCACACGGTGATGAAGGCCTACGACGAACTGCTCCGCATGACGCTGGAAGGCAAGCGGTGAAAGAACTCCTGACGAGAATTCCGCGCACCGCGCTTCTCGGTGCCGCCGTGGGACTGCTGATCGGCTCGCTGGTCTTGACGGTGGGCTTGTCCCGCGACGAGCAGTACCAAGGGCGCGTGAGCCTGCTGGCCGAGCCCATCGGGCAGGCGGAGGGCTCGGTCGCGCAGTACGGCGAAGTCGTCTCCCTGGCCTTGCCCGCGCTGGTCGAACTCGCCCGCAGCCCTTCGGTGCTTCAGGCCGCGGCACCGGTTTCCGGTTACTCACCGGAAGAACTCGGTCGCCGGACCTCGGTGGAGCTGGTGCCGGCGTCCGGGCTGGCGCGCCTGTCGGTGCGGGCGGCGTCTTCGGAGCAGGCGGACGCGACGGCGTCGGCGCTGGGCAAGGCACTGGTCGACGCGAATCTGCTGGCCCCGGTCGGGAGACTGCGGCCATTGGACAGCAAGGCAGACGTCGCCGTGGTCACGCCGGACACCTCGCTGGTGCTCGGGCTCGCCATGGTCGCCGCCGTGGCCGCCGGGCTCGCCACGGCGGCGATCCGCCGGACGATGCCGTCGAAACCCGGTGGTGGGACGGGGTCCGTGCGCCGGGCGCTGCTCGCGGCGGGAATCCGGCGACCGGTGGCGGTGCTGCGCGGGGACGACCCCGCGATCACCGACCGGCTGACCGTTCTCGGCCTCGCGACGGGGCGGCCGGTACGGGTGGTCCCGGTCGCCCCCGAATACAGCGAGACGGCCGAGAAGCTGGCGGCCGCGCTTTCGGCGGACCAGAACCGAAGCGGCTCCTCGGTGGTGGCCGTGGCCGGACGGCGAAGCCAGGACGAGCTGACCGCGGCGGCCGGTGTCCTTCCCCCCGAGGCCGTGCTCATCGCGGTGGTCCTGGCGTGAGCACGAGAGACCGCGCCGTCCTGGTGGTCGCGACGATCGTCGGCTCGCTGAGCGCGTGGCACGCGCTCACGCCGTCGTGGCAGGTGCCGCTGCCGGGACAGGCCGACCCGGCCGAGGAGCGGCTGCAGGACTTCCGCGACGCGCTGTACTTCCCGATCCGGGAGTTCCTCGCGGGCGGTGATCCCTACGATCCCGCCGCGATGTTCGCGCATTGGCCGGTGCGGCAGGACTTCAACCTCTACCAGCCCTACCACCTCTTGGCGCACCTGCCGTTCGCGCTGCCCGGCTACCGGGTGGGCGCGGTGGCCTTCACGGTGTTCTGCTTGCTGCTGCTGGTAGCGCTCGCGGCGCTGGCCACGGTCGCGGTCCGGCGGCTCGTCCCCGTTCCGTTCACGATCACCACCGTGGTGATCGCGGCGCTGCTGGTGACCAGCCAGGTCGGGAAGGCACAGCTTTACGTCGGCCAGGTGAACCCGCTGATCGCCCTCGGCGTGGCGGGGGCGCTGCTCGCCCGGCGGGACCGGCCGGGCTGGGCGGCCGTGGCGCTCGCGCTCGCCTGGCTCAAGCCACAATTCGGTCTTCCGCTGGCGATCCTGCTCTTCGCCAGGGGATCGCGGCGGGTGGCGCTGGCCGGGACCGCCGTCGCGGCGGCCGCGAGCCTCCCGGTCGTGGTGCTGCTGGTGATCCGGAGCGGTGGGGCCGTCGCCTTCCTCGACGTCGTCGCCGCGAACATCGCCCACGCCCGCGGTACCGCCTACGGTGCGGTCGACTCCCTTACCGCACAACGGATCGACGTCGCGGCGGTGGTGTTCCGGGTCACCGGCTGGGCTCCGTCCGGCATCGAACCACTCGTCTTGGCGGGGGTGCTCGTCACGAGCGTGCTGCTCGTCCGGCGGCTCGACCAGGCGTCGGCTTCCCCGGTCGCCGACCTGCTCACCTGTCTCGCCGTGGTGGTCTGCCTGGTGCACCAGCCCGGTGACGTGCTGATCGCCGTGCCCGCGATGGCCGCGGTGGCCGTGCTCTGGTGGCGCCATCGGGACGAGCCGGGATGGGGCGCGGCCGGACTCGCGGTGCTCGCGGCGGCGATACCGTTCGCCCATCTGTACACAGTGGACTCGGCGGTGGTCTCCCTGTTCGGCACGCGGGTGGCCGTCACGATCGACGGGGTCGCCGTGGTCTTCGCGTGGTGCGCACTGGTCTGGGGCGCCGTCCGGCTGACCGGAACCCGCTCCGCCTCGCTGGTCGCGGCCGGGAGTGGCGGATGACCGGCGGACTCGGGACGAAGGCGGTCCGGGGCTCGCTGTGGCTCGGCGCGGTCAACCTGGTCAGCAAGGGCAGCCAGATGCTGATCACGCTGATACTGGCGGCGCTGCTGACCGAGGCGGAACTCGGGATCGTCGCGCTGGCGGTGTCGATGGTCAACCTCGGCCAGGTGGTGCAGTCGATCGGCGTCTACGACGTGATCAGCCGCACCGAACGCGATCCGCGCCGGATGGCGGGGACCGTGCTGACGATGAGCGTGGGCGCCGGCCTGGTCCTGGGTATCGTGCTCGCCGCCGCGGCGGGTCCGGTCACCGCGGTGCTCGGCGCCCCGGACGCCGCCGGCCTGGTCCGCCTGGCCGCGGTCGGCCTCCCGTTCTCGGCCGCGGGCGGGGTCCAGATGGGGTTGCTGCATCGGAAACTGGACTTCCGGCGGCGGCTCGTGCCCGACGGTGGGAGCGCGATCCTGGGTGCCGTCGTGACGGTCGTGCTCGCCCTCACCGGTGCCGGACCGGTGTCCGTCGTGCTCGGCCTGGTGTGCACGTCGGTCGCCCAGCCACTGCTCGGTGTGTTGGCAGGCGGCGGCGTGCGGCCGTGCTGGGATCCCCGGGCGGCGGCGGAAGCCCTGCGCTGGGCCTCAGCAGTGGGGCCCGCGGCCGTCGTGGCGGCGGTGCTCGTCAACCTCGACTACCTGGTGGTCGGCCATCTGCTCGGGCCGGACGCGGTCGGCGTCTACTCGCTGGCCTACCGGCTGGCCTGGGTGCCCTACATCATGGTGGCGGTCGTACTGGGCGCGGTGGCCTTTCCGGTGTTCACGCGGTTGCGCGAAGACGAAGGCGCGCTGCGGGAGATGGTCACCCGGTTCACCCGCGCCGTGCTCGTGATCGCCGGCGGCCTCTACCTCGCGCTGACGGTACTCGCCGACCGTGTCGTGCTGTTGGGCGCGCGGTGGGCGGACGCGGCGGGTCCGCTGGTCCTGCTGTCCGGTTACGGGCTGGGTATCTGCTTGCTGCAGATCTGGTACCAGGCGGTGAAGGCGACCGGGCACGCCAAGCGATATCTGGCGCTGGAGTGCACCCACCTCGCGATGCTCGTGGCCGGGCTGGCGTTGCTGGCGAACCTCGGGATCGGCGCGGTGGCGGCGGTTCAGCTCGCCTCCGCCTGCCTCATGCTTCCGATCACCTGGCGCGTCCTCACCGGAACCGGCGTCGCGCCGCCGGTTCCCGGACTGGCGGGGCTTGTGACCCGCATCCTTGCTGCCGGCGTGCTCGGCGCCCTGCCCGCCGTCCTGCTCGGCCAAGCGGGCTTGTTCGGGCCCGCGGACTCGCTGCCGGGGACCCTCGCCGAGAGTTCGGTCCTCGTCGCCGGTTACGCCGCGGCGACGCTGGTCCTGCACCGCGGCGAGCTGCGGGTGCCGCGCCGGGAGAGTACGCGATGAACGTCGTGCACGTCTCCCAGCCGGTGACCGCCGGCGTGGCCGCGGTCGTCCTCGAACTCGCGGTGGCTCAACGGGACCGGGGCTGGTCGGTGACCGTGGTGTGCCCGCCGTCGAGCTGGCTCGCCGAACGCTTGCGGTGGCACGGGATCGAGGTGCGCGCCTGGGCGGCGACCCGCTCCCCCGGCCCGCGGGTGATCGCCGAAACAGTGAGACTGCACCGTGTTCTCGCCGAACTGCGGCCGGACGTCGTGCACCTGCACAGCTCGAAGGCCGGGCTGGCGGGACGGCTGGCCCTGCGCGGAAAGCGGCCGACGGTGTTCCAACCGCACCTGTGGTCCTTCGAGACCGTGCGCGGGCCACTGCGTCGTGCGTCCGCCGCCTGGGAACGGCTCGCCTCCCGGTGGACCGATCTCGTCGTGTGCGTGAGCGACGACGAACTCGCCACGGGGCGGAAGGCGAAGGTGACCGCGGACGCGGAAGTCGTCTGCAACGGCGTCGACACGACGAGGTTCACTCCTCGCGACCGGATCACGGCACGGCGAAGGCTGGGGTTGCCCGAACGAGCGCCGATCGCCGTCTGTCTCGGCAGGCTGGCCGAGCTGAAAGGCCAGGATCAGCTGCTGTCGGCCTGGCCGGAGGTGTTGCGACGCGTGCCCGGCGCACAACTCGTGCTCGCCGGCGACGGGCCGATGGGTGCCGTCTGGCGTGAGCGTCATCCGATGGCGGCGCACGGATCGGTGCGGTGGCCGGGGCACGCCGACGATCCGGTGGCGTTCTACACGGCCGCGGACGTCGTGGTACTCCCCTCGCGCGCCGAGGGAATGGCCCTCGTCCCGTTGGAGGCCATGGCGTGCGCCCGGCCGGTGGTCGCCTTCGACGTCGGCGGGATGCGCCAAAGCATCGCCGACGCGGGCACCGTGGTGCCGCCGGGTGACCTGGACACGCTCGCCACCGCGGTGGCCGCCCGGCTCGCCGGGCCGGAACTGGCGCGGCTCGAAGGCGATCGCGGTCGACGGCGCGTGGAGCTGTCCTTCGACCGG
The DNA here is from genome assembly GCF_040682875.1 of Amycolatopsis sp. NPDC051071. Lineage (NCBI taxonomy): Bacteria > Bacillati > Actinomycetota > Actinomycetes > Pseudonocardiales > Pseudonocardiaceae > Amycolatopsis > Amycolatopsis sp. NPDC051071. The sequence continues at coordinate 10,120 of NZ_JBFBBY010000123.1, forward strand.
AGGCGGATGACCGACCAGATCGCCGTACTCGTCGAGAAACTCGTCACGGAGGAACGCATCCGGTGAAACTCGCCTATCTGCTGACCCAGGACCGGGGCGGTCCGGTCGACGTCACCGTCCGGCTCGCCGCGACCCTGCTCGGCGAAGGTGTCGGCGTCCGGGTTTTCGGCCCTGTCCCCGCCAGGAACGCCGACCTGCTCGAGGACAACCACGAACGGCTTCTCGTGGCGGGTAAGCAAGACCTCGCCGCCGCCGTCCGCGCGCGGGCGGCGATCCGGGCCTGGCGGCCGGACGTCGTGCACGCCCAGGATCGCCGTGCGGGACTGGTGCTCGCGGGGATGCGCTTCCCGCGTGCGGCACGGCCGCTTCTGGTCCAGACCTACCACGGTGTGCCGGACGACGTGACCGAAAGCTGGTTCCGCGCCGTACAGGGTGCGGTGGGGCCGTCCGCCTACACGCGGGCTGTCCTGACCGGCGACGCGGCGGTGGCCCGGATCCTCGACCACACCATCGTGCCCGCCGCGGCGATGGGCCGGTTCCTCCGCACGCGGCTGCGCGTACCCTCAAGTCGGCTGAGCCACATCGACAACTGCGTCGAACCCGCCGAACCGAACCCGCCCGCCGGACCGGTCCGGCACTTGATCTTCGTGGGCCTTCTGGTGGAACGTAAGGGAATCCTGGAACTGCTCGCGGCACTGTCGATGCCGGGAGTCTTCCCGCCCGGCGCCAGCCTGACCGTGGTGGGTGACGGCCCGCAACGGGCCGACGCCGAACAAGCCGCGCGGACGCCGTCCTTGGGTGGGCGCGTCGATTTCCTCGGTTTCCGGCCGGATGTTCCCGCTCTGCTGGCGAAGGCGGACGCGCTGGTGCTGCCGTCCACCATGGAACAGCAGCCCTTGGTCGTGGCCGAGGCCATGGCGGCGGGAAAACCCGTCGTCGCCACCGATACCGGAGGGGTGGCCGACATGCTCGGCACCGCTCCCCTGGTGCCACCGGGTGATGTTCCCGCCCTCGCCGACCGCCTGCGTGCGCTGTTCGCCGACCCGGACCCGGCCCGGACAGGCGTCCTGCTCGCCGCGCGAGCCCGGCGGCGTTACGCACCGGATGTCTGCGCGCGGCGACACCTCGACCTGTACGCGTCGCTTCTCGGGTCTCGTGAGTGTTTTGGGTCGTTCTAACGACCCAAAACACTCACGAGGATTGTTCAGAGGATTTCGATGACGCGGACCTTCGGTGGACGATTCGGGAAACTGATATCGGTCCATCGGTTGATCCTCACGTCGGAACCATTGCTGTCGTAGTAGACAAGGTCGTTGTTCCCGGTGTAGATCCGATCGATCCACCAGCCACCGAAGCTGATCCTCCCGCGGTTGGCGTAACAGTCCACACTGGTGCCACCGCCGAGATGCGACCAGATCTTCAGGAAGTTCTCCCCGTCTTTGCAGGGGATGTGGTCGATGGCGAACGAGGTTCCGGTCGGCACGACCAGCGTGAACGTGGCGGCGACGGCGGCCGCCACGGCCATGACGCGCCGCGCCTTCTTCTTGCTCGAGATCACAGATTCTCCTTTAGTGGAATGTCGAAAAGGAGTGTGCGTCCTACCGGACGAGGATCTCGGCGAAAACGGACGGCTGTCAATTTTCGCGGGGTTCACGGGTACTTTGGGGCAACTGGATCGCCCTTCCGCGCACTAGAACTCGGCGTACATCTTGATGTCGCCGAAGTCGCTGTCGAGGTTGTCCAGATGGCTGACGGCGTCCTCTTTCCAGACTTCCAGCTGGTTGCTCTCGCCCTGGGTCAGTGGCTCGCCGTCGGCGACCTTGTTGGCGTAGTTCGTGATCGTGACGGTCTGCCCGCGGCAGAACTCGACGCGTTCCAGGAACCTGTCCGCCATGTCCTGGTCGAAGACCCGGCCCATCCGGACGTAGCCGTTGTTGACGTGCTCTTCGCAGTAGAAATGCGCGGCGGCGGAGGCGATCCACTCGGTCAGCGAGTCACCGCGCGGCCATTTCTCCCGGACGTGCGGTTTGAGCTCCCGCGAGAGCCGGATCACCCGGCGCCGTTCGGTGTCGTTGAGCCCGTCCTCCTTGCGGAAGTCCAGGATCATGTCGTCGACGATCTTGGCGATCTTGAGGATACGCGGCTGGTCGAGTTCGGCCGGTTTGTCCGGCGGCAGCCCGGCCATGACCCTCTCGTGCACGAGAACGTACTGCGTGTACGCGTAGAGGAAGGTCAGCGCGTTCAGCTGCCACTGGTGTCGTTCGGCGATCTCCACGGCTCCGACCCTAACCGCGCACCTACTTCCGGACCTGTGGAAGCGGCGGGGATTCACCCTATGCTCTCTTCTTCGTCCACGGCTGGGAGGCAGGAACCGTGCAGAGGATCGCGAAGGTTGTCGTAGGTGTGCTGGGGGCCGGGCTGATGCTCGCCGCCGGGACCGGGACGGCGTCGGCCGAGGCCACTCCGCCCAAGGTCACGAAGGGTCCGTGCCAGTACACGCAGACGCCGGACGACCCGGCGGTGCGGCCGGTCCCGCTGCCGCCCGACCCTCGTCGTACGCCGAACCGGGGCAAGGTCCCGGTACAGCTGAAGACGAATCAGGGCAAGATCGATTTGACCCTCGACCGGGCGAAGGCGCCGTGCACGGCGCAGAGTTTCCTGCACCTGGCCGGGCACCGGTTCTACGACCGCACGACCTGTCACCGGCTGACGTCGTATCCGACGCTGAAGGTGCTGCAGTGCGGCGACCCGAGTGGCACCGGTGAAGGCGGCCCTGGCTACAAGTACAAGGACGAACTGCCGGTCGGCTTGCCCCCGGCGCCGACCGACCCGACCGGCGAGCGGAAGGTGTACTCGCGGGGTGTCCTCGCGATGGCCAACGCGGGCCCGGCGACGAACGGCAGCCAGTTCTTCGTCGTGTACGGCGATTCCGCGCTGCGCCCGAACTACACGATCTTCGGCACCGTGGGTTCCGACGGCCTCGAAACGCTCGACAAGGTCGCCGCGGGTGGTATCAAGCCGACTCCGGAGGCTCCCGCACCGGTCGACGGCGCCCCGGTCCGCACGACCGACATCCTCCGTGCGCGCCCCTGGTACTGCTGACCCTTCTACCGCGTTTCGTCCTCTAGTTGCGGTAGTACGTACTACGAACGACCGCAACTAGAGGACGAAACGCGGGGGGTCAGGTGACCTCGAAGATGGCCTCACGCAGGGCTTGGGTGGCGCCGCTGAAGGCGTGTTTCGCGGCGGCGCCGTACCCGATGATGAGCCCTTCGCGCTGGGGCTCGCCGATCCAGTAGCCGCTGAGCCCTTCGAGCCCGATCGCGCGACGGCGGCAGGCGGCCAGCACCTCCAGCTCGCCGGGGATCCCGCCGTCGAACTGGAGGACGAGGTGCAGTCCCGCCGAGATCCCTTGATGCCGCACGGAATCCGGCAGGGCCGCGAGCAGCCTGTCCCGCCGCGAGCGATACTCGGCGCGGCTACGGCGGATGTGCTGGTCATAGGCACCCGACTCGATCAGTTCGGCGAGCGTGAGCTGGTCCAGCAGCGAAGGCCGGGCCCCGCTCGCGTGCATCTCCGCACGCACCGGTTCGACGAGGAAACGCGGCAGCACCATCCAGCCCAGCCGCAGGGCGGGTGCGAGCGTCTTGCTCGTTGTCCCCACGTACACGACCCGCTCGGGTGCCAGTGCCTGCAACGCGCCGACCTGCTGGTGGTCGAAACGGAACTCGCCGTCGTAGTCGTCTTCGATGACGACGGCGCCGGTTTCCGCCGCCCACCGGGTGAGTTCCGTGCGTCGCCGGGGTGCGAGGGTGACGCCCAGCGGGTACTGGTGCGCCGGGGTGACCACCACCGCCGGACTGTCCAAAGCGGACACTTCGATCCCGTCGCCGTCGACCGGGACACCGGCCACCCGTGCGCCGTTCGAGGCGGCGATGTCGCGATAGATGTGCAACGACGGGTTCTCGAACGCGATCTCGTCCGCCCCGCGTGCGTGCAGGACCCGCGCCAGGATCGCGATCGCGTGCGAGAACCCGGAGCACACCAGGATGCGCGCGGGGTCGGCGACGACGCCGCGGCTCCTGGCCAGATACACGGCGAGTGTTTCGCGTAGTTCCGCCGCGCCCGACTCGGCGGTGTAGTCGAACGTCGTCGTCGGGGCCTTGTGCAGTGCCCGCCGGGTCGCCGCGAGCCAGGCGGGCCGGGGGAACGCCGAAAGGTTCGGCCTGCCGGGACGCAGATCCCAGCGCGGCGCCGGGTCGCGGGGGACCGGCCTCGGCGGTGACGCGGGCAGCGTGCCCGCCGTCGCGACCCGGGTCGGCGCGCCCTGCGACGTCCGCAGGTAGCCCTCGGCCGCGAGGTCGGCGTAGACGCGGGTGACCGTTCCCCGCGCGATGCCGAGGTCCTGCGCCAAGGCCCTGGTGGAGGGCACCGTCGCGCCCGCCTTCCAGCGGCCCTCGCGGATCGCCGCGCGGATCGCCGCCGCGAGCCCGGTCCGGCCGCTCTCGGGACGCCAGTCCAGGTGGACGTCCATTCCCGAACTGGACCACGAATCTGCCATGTGACTGGACCATACCCGTGGGCCAGTCGCCGCTAGATTCAGTGTCATGAGCAAGCGAATCCACGTGGGCAAACGAGTGCCCGAGATCTACGAGGCCATGGCGAAACTGCAGGCCGAAGTCGAAAAGGCCGCCATCAACGCCGGGGTCGACCAGAAGGTCCTCGAACTGGTGAAGATGCGTTCGTCGCAGATCAATCACTGCGCGTTCTGCCTCGACATGCACTCTCACGACGCGGTGCAGATGGGCGAGTCGCCGCGTCGGCTCTTCGTGTTGGAGGGCTGGCGCGAGACCGAGCTCTTCACCGAGCAGGAGCGCGCCGCGCTGGCGCTCACCGAGTCGATCACGAATTTGTCGAGCGTGCACGAGGTGCCGGACAACGTTTACGAAGAGGCCACCCGGGTCTTCACCGAGGAGCAGTACCGCACCGTCGTCTGGGAAGCCATCGCGATCAACAGCTGGAACCGCATGTGCGTGATCAGCCACGCGCCGCTGCCCGAGCGCGCCGAATGACCGCCGCCCGGCTGCGGGAACTGCATGTCGCCGGCAGCCCGCTCCTGCTGCCGAACGCGTGGGACGCCGACAGCGCACGGCTCGTGGAAGCGGCCGGATTCCCTGTCGTGGCAACGAGTTCCTTCGCCATCGCCAAGGTTCTCGGCTACGACGACGGCGAAGCGGCACCCGCCGACGAGATGTTCGCCGCGGCCGCCCGGATCGCACGGGCGGTCTCGGTACCGGTGACTGTCGACGTGGAAGCCGGCTACGGGTTCGACGCGGGGGAACTCGCCACGAGGCTGGCCGAGGCAGGCGCCGTCGGCTGCAACTACGAGGACACCGACCACGGCAACGGTGGGCTTCGCCCGCTGGACGTACAGGTGAAGCGGATCGAGGAGTTGCGGCAGGCAGCCGGGGACGCGCTGGTGATCAACGCCCGCGTCGACGTCTTCCTTGGCGCGGCCGACGAACGAGCCGTGCTGGACGACGCGATCGCGCGGGCCATGGCGTATCTCGGGGCCGGGGCGGACTGCGTCTACCCGATCCTGGTGAAGTCGCCGGAGGTGCTGGGTGAGTTCGTGCGGGTGGTCGCGCCCGGCGCGGTCAACGCCGCTGCGCTGCCGGGAGGCCCAGATCTCTCCGCGCTCACCACACTGGGGGTGGCGCGGATCTCGCTGGGTACCGGGCTGTGGAAGTCGGTCCGCGCCGATATCGAGGCCAAGCTCGCGGACATGGCAGCGGGGAAGCTGCCGTACTGAAGGGTGGTGCGGCCAGGGGATGCCCGGCCGCACCATCCCGGCGATCAGTGCGAGACCGCCTTCTCGGCGCCCGTGCCGGTGAGGGAGCGGACCTCCATCTCGGCGTACTTCTTCTGGTTGTGTTCCTTGGAGAGCACGGTGCCGAGCCAGCCGAGGAAGAACGCGACCGGGATCGAGACGATGCCGGGGTTGTCGAGCGGGAACCAGTGGAAGTCGACGCCCTGGATCATCGAGGCGCTCTTCCCCGTCTTCGCGTCGACGGGCTTACCCGAGACCGCCGGTGAGAACACGATCAAGAGGACGCACACGATCAGTCCGCCGTAGATGCTCCACAGCGCACCCTGGGTGTTGAATCGCTTCCAGAACAGCGAGTACAGGATCGTCGGCAGATTCGCCGACGCCGCCACCGCGAACGCGAGCGCCACCAGGAACGCGATGTTCTGCCCGTTCGCGAGGATGCCGCCGAGGATCGCGACCGCGCCGATCACCAGTGCGGTGATCCGGGCGACCTTTACTTCCGAAGCAGGCGACGCCTTGCCCTTCTTGATCACGTTGGCGTAGACGTCGTGTGCGAAGGACGCCGACGCCGTGATCGTGAGTCCCGCGACCACCGCGAGGATCGTCGCGAACGCGATCGCCGCGATCAGGCCGAGCAGGACCGGGCCGCCGAGTTCCAGCGCCAGCAGCGGTGCCGCCGAGTTCACGCCACCGGGCGCGGCCTTGATCTTGTCCGCGCCGACCAACGCGCCCGCGCCGTAGCCGAGCACCAGCGTGAACAGGTAGAAGACGCCGATCAGGCCGATCGCCCATACCACCGAACGACGTGCTTCCTTCGCCGTCGGCACGGTGTAGAACCGCATCAGGACGTGCGGCAGGCCCGCGGTGCCCAGCACCAGCGCGATGCCGAGGGAGAAGAAGTCGAGTTTGGTCGTGCCGGTCTTGCCGTACTGGTTACCCGGCCCGAGCAGCGCCTCACCGGCCTTGCCCGCCTTGTCCACGGCGCCTTGCAGCAGCGCGGAAAGGTTGAAGCCGTACATGCCGAGCACCCACAGCGTCATCGCCAGCGCGCCGACGATCAGCAGCGCCGCCTTGATGATCTGCACCCAGGTGGTGCCCTTCATCCCGCCGATCAGCACGTAGGCGATCATGATGATGCCGACGATCACGATGATGAACGCCTGCCCGGTCTTGCTTTCGATCCCGAGCAGCAGCGCGACGAGGCCACCGGCACCCGCCATTTGCGCCAGCAGGTAGAAGAACGAGACGGCAAGGGTGGACGTCGCCGCGGCGGCCCGCACCGGACGCTGCTTCATCCGGAAGGCCAGCACGTCACCCATGGTGAACTTGCCGGTGTTGCGCAGCAGTTCCGCGACCAGCAGCAACGCGACCAGCCACGCCACCAGGAAGCCGATGGAGTAAAGAAAACCGTCGTAACCGTAGATGGCGATCGCGCCCGCGATCCCGAGGAAGGACGCGGCGGACAGATAGTCGCCCGCGATGGCGACGCCGTTCTGCGGACCGGTGAACGCGCGGCCCGCGGCGTAGTAGTCCGACGCCGTCTTCGTGTTGCGGCTGGCCCGGAACACGACGAACAGCGTGATCACCACGAACAAGCCGAAGATGGTGATGTTGAGTGCGGGGCTGCTGCCCTCGACTCCGGCGGCGAGGGTCATTTGGTCTCACTCTCGAGGTCCGTGCGGATCTTCTCCGCGAGGGGGTCGAGTTTCTTGTTCGCGTAGCGGACGTAGAACCCGGTGATCACGAAGGTCGAAACGAACTGCAACAGACCGAAGACGAGGCCGACGTTGATGTTGCCGATCAGCTTCGTGCTCATGAAGCCGTGCGCGTAGTCGGCGAGCAGCACGTAAAGCAGGTACCAGACAAGGAACAGCGCCGACACGGGGAACACGAACCGGCGCAACCGCGAGCGCAGCTCCTTGAACTCGGGACTGTCGTGGGCTTTGTCCCAGTCGGTTTCAGACGGACCGGACACGTCCGTTTCGGTGCTCATGGTGCTCTCCTCGCGCCGCGAAAGTGTTCCGCGCCACGTTAGGGAGAGGGTCGGGGGACCGGAACAGTCAGCGGTTCAAACGCCTGCCGATACGACGAACGGTCGACGAACGGTAGCCGGACCAAGACGAAGGGGTCTCGGCCGCGCGATCGTCGAGGTGCAGCCGCAACATGGCGGCCGTCGACCAGGCAGGAGGCCTGCCCCGTAAGGAAACCACGAGCATTACGCCGAATGCCAGCGGAACCGACCACGGGGCGGGCTGGGACACCAGGATGGCGGGCAGCCCGGTCAGCGCCGGGCCGAACAACGCCACCAGTATCGAGCCCGAAGAAGCGACGAGACCGGTGAGGACACCACTGATCGCGCCGGCCGCGGTGAGCCGGTTCCACCAGATGCCGAGTACCAGCAAGGGACAGAACGTCGACGCGGCCACGGTGAAACCCCAGGTGACGAGCACGCCGGCGTCCAATCTCGCCGACGGCAACGCGAGCAGGACCATCACCGCGGCCGCGCCGAGCACCGACCACCGCAGTCTGCGCAGGCCGCCGGGCGCGAGGTCGTGCGCGATCGCGCCCGAGATCACCAGCAGCAGACCGAGCGACGTCGCCAGGAACGCGGCAAACGCGCCCGCCGTCAGCAGTCCGGTGAACAGCGACCCTGCCCAGCCGTCGTCGACCTGTGCCGGCAACGCGACGACGACCGTGTCCGTCGCGCCGGAAACGTACAGTTCGGGCACCAGCACCCGGCCGAGTACACCGTAAACCCCTGGGAACAAGTAGAAAACGCCGAGCAGGGCGACGGTGATCGCGGCGGTCCGGCGGGCGGCGCGGCCATCCGGGCTGGTGTGGAACCGCATCAGGACATGCGGCAGGCCCATGGTGCCGAGCATGGTCGCGATGAGGATCGCCCAGGTGCCGAGCAGTGGGTAACCATGGTCGCCGAGGTCGAGCAGCGGCCGCTGCCAGTCCGGCCCGCCCAGCGGGGCACCGCCCCGGACGGCGGGAACCGGCGCGCCCTTGGCGAATTCCAGCACCTGGCCGCTCTTGGCGATCAATTCTCCCGGCGGCACAACATGTTTCCCGGGAGTGAGCAGTGTGGTCGGCTCGCGCAGGGTCAGCGTCACGTCGATCTCGAAGGACAGCCGGGTGTCGCGCGCGAAATGGGTGAATTCCACCGGGTGCACGGAATCCACGCGTTCCCCGGGGGTGACCTGCGCGACCAGCCAGATCGCGGGAACGAGGAACAGCACCAGTTTCAGCACGAACTGGAACGCCTGGACGTAGGTCGCCGCGCGCATCCCGCCGAGTGCCAGTGTCGCGCTGACCGCGGTGCCCGCGATGACGACACCAACCCAGTACGGCGTCCCGCCAACGGCGGTGAGCACCAGCCCCGCGGTGCGGAATTGCGGGACAAGGTAGAGGGTTCCGATCACCAGGACGACGACGGCGGCGAGACGGCGCAGCGCGGGGGAGGCGAGCCGGGCTTCGGCGAAGTCGGGGACGGTGAGCGCGCCGGAGCGCCGCATCGGTGCCGCGACGAGCACCAGCATCGCGATGTAACCCGCGGTGAACCCGACCGGGTACCAGAGCGCGCCGATCCCGTCCTTCACCACCAGCCCGGCGACACCGAGGAACGACGCCGCGGACAGGTACTCGCCGGAGACCGCGGCGGAGTTGACCAGCGGCGAGATCCGGCGTGAGGCGACGAGGAAGTCCGACGTCGTCCGCATGGCGGCGACGCCGCGCAAACCGATCAGCAGGGTGACCAGCACGACGGGGGCCACCGCGAACGCCGTCACCATTACTCGTCCTCGATTTTTTCCGCCCGGCGCAACTGCCACCACGACAGGAGCGCCATCGCCGGGTACGGCAGGATCGCGATCATCAGCCAGGACACCGGAATGCCCAGCAGCCGCACGGAATCCAGGCCGGGGAAGAGCCCGAACACGAGCGGGAGCCCGAACACCAGCCCGAACATCCCGGCCAGCGCGGGCAGTCCGCGACGGCGCTGGGCGCGGTAGAGCAGGTCCGCGCGTTCGGCGTCGCCCGCCGCCAGCCGGGGCACCCGCCAGCGTCCGCGTGCCCGGCGCCGCGAATGCGCGAGCCGGGTCTGTGGGCTGGTGACGGTGACCCGTTTGATCCGGCTCACGCGCGGTTCCCGCGGCCCAGTTCACCGCGTTGCGCGGCGGCAAGCAGCCTGTCGCGCAGGTCGCGTGCGTGACGACGGCTCACCGGGACGTCGCCTGCTTCGGTATGCGCGAGGAGGCCACCCGTGGTGTCGCTGCGTAGTTCCAGCACCGCGTCGACGGCGAGCAGGAATCCTCGGTGCACGCGGGTGAAACCGGTGCCCTCCCAATACTCTTCGAGCCGGGAGAGGGGCATCCGCGTGACGTGGACGCCGGATTTGGTGTGCAGCCGGACGTAGTCGCCGTGTGCTTCGACGAACTGGACGTCGTCGCGCCGGACGTACCGGGTGCGCCCGCCGGACTCGACCGGCAGCGCGGACATCGCGTCCGGCGCCGTCTTCGGCTCGTTGTTCTGGTCACCCACCATCCGGACCACTTTGGACAGTGCGGCGGAAAGGCGTTCCGCGCGGACCGGCTTCAGCAGGTAGTCGACCGCGCCGATACCGTAGGCGGCAACGGCGTGCCCGTCGTGTGCGGTGACGAACACGATCACCGGCGGCTCGTTGAGCCTGGCCAGCAGCGACGCGAGTTCGAGCCCGTCGAGGCCGGGCATGGAGATGTCGAGGAAGACGGCGTCGAAATGACTGCCCTGCAACATCTTCAGCGCGCTGAGCGCGTCATCGGCCGCGACCACCTCGGCCACTTCCGTGGCTTCACGCAACAGGCCGCACAACTCGTCGAGGGCAGGCGGGACGTCGTCGACCGCCAGTACCCGCAACCCGTTCGTCACGGCAGCACCCCCGGCTGGAATCGGGGCACGCGCACCACGACCCTGGTGCCCGCGCCGATCTCGGTTTCGACTGTGAGGCCATACCATGGCCCATAGACGTTGCGCAGTCGTTTGTCCACATTGGCCAGTCCGACCCCGCCGTCGTCACCGCGCCCGGCCAGGATCGCCGCCGCCCGCGCGGGGTCCATCCCGAGCCCGTCGTCCTCGACGCTGATCACGCAGTCGTTCCCTTCCGCCATTCCCCGCACCTGGATGAAACCAGCCTCGGATCTCGGCTCGATCCCGTGCCGGATCGCGTTCTCCACCAACGGTTCCAGCACGAGATACGGCACCGCGACGGCCAGCACCTCCGGCGCCACCCGCACCTGCACCCGCAGCCGCTCGCCGAGCACCGCGCGCTGCAACGCCAAATAGGTCTCGATGGCGCGGAACTCGTCGGCGACCATCGTGTACTCGCCGTGGCGGGCGAGGCTGTAGCGGGTGTACTCGGCGAAATCGAGCATCAGGTCGCGCGCGCGATCCGGGTCGGAGCGGACCAGCGACGAGATCACGGTAAGCGCGTTGTAGACGAAATGCGGTGAGATCTCGGCCCGCAGCGCGCGCAATTCCGCCTCCGCCGCCTGCTCGGCCGACGCTTCCAGCCGTCCGCGTTCGAGTGCGTGGACCACGAGGTCGGCGGCCTGGCGGGCGAGAGCGTTCGTCCCTCCGGTCATCAGCAGAACGCCGGACAGTTCCTCGTGAACGTGCAGTGGCAGCGCCAGCAGCCCGGGCTCGGACACCGGCGTCTCGGAGTGGAGGACCTCGTCGAGCGCCGAGACCACGACGTCGTCCGCCGCCGGACGGCCCGACCAGATCAGTGAGCCGGAGAGATCGGTCAGCCCGAGGCCCGGCACGCCGAACAGGCGCCGCAGCCCGTGCGTGGCGTGGCGGACGCGGGGACCGGCGAGGCCGTCCATGAGATCGTCGGAAATCCGCTGGGCGGCGGCGAGCACCGGCACCGGATCCGCGTCCAGGGAGGTGCGCCACGGCAGACGGGTGGTCATCCGGCCTCCTCCGCGACGGTGAGGACTGGATCCTACGTCGGTGCGTGGTTTCGGCGGCTACGCTTCGGGCATGGTCGCTGAGACTGCTGCCGCTGTCGTGCTGCGCCTGGACGTCGTGACGCGACGGCTCGCCGGGGTGGGATTCGTGGTGTTCGGCGGGGGCGGCGTCGCGATGCTCGTCGTCTCGCTGGCCGGGCTCGCGCGGCAGACCGGGTCGCAGTCGATGTACGGCGTGCTGTTCGGGCTGCTCAGCCTGGCCTTCGCGGGGCTCATCCTGCTGGGACTACGGCGCTCGGCCGCTTCCCTGGTGGTTTCGGCCGCGGGTTTCGCGGTGCCGGGCAGCTTCGAGGTCCGGTGGACCGAGGTCACGCGGGTGCGGGTGTGGCGGGAGAAGCGGCGGGTGGGGCGGTGGATGCACTGGTGGCACTACCGGCTCTCGTGGGTCGCCGCTTCCGGGCCCGAGCTGCTGCTCGACGACGGCGAGTACGCGTACGCGCTGGGGCATTTGGGTGGCGGTGCTGCGCTCTATGCGGCGCTGGCTCTCTTCGCACCTGCTGGGGTGGTTGAGCTGCGGGAGTGAGTGGGGTTCGGCGCTGTTTTGTGGGTGCTGCGTGCTTTGCGCTACGCGCTTTGCGCTTTGCGTTTGCTTCGCGCGCTCTTCGTGCGTCCGGATGTCATGAGGGGTCCCCATAGGACAAAATTTGTCCTATGGGGACCCCGCAAGAAACATGGGGGGGGTGGTGTTGGGGGGGGAACCCCCCCCCGTGGGCACCAAAGA
>NZ_JBFBBY010000124.1:0-22512 GCF_040682875.1 Amycolatopsis sp. NPDC051071
CGTTCCCGCTCCCCGCTCCGCTCACCCGAAGTGTCATGTGGGGTCCCCATAGGACAAATTTCGTCCTATGGGGACCCCTCATGACATCGCGGACTCAGCAACTCAAGGGCCCAGCGGCTCAGCCGGTCGGAAGCTCCGTACGCCCGCGACGCTTCTCCAGCAGCGAGGTCACCGCCCGCGTCCCCGGCCCGGCGACGGCCCACAGCACGCCGACCCCGGCCAGGCAGACCGCGGCCGTCCAGTAGGCGATCGGCGGCGCCGACTCCGTATGCGCGTCACCGAGGATCCACGGCCGGAACTGCGACTGCACCCACAGCATCCCGTAGCCGAACGCCGTCACCAGCAGCGCGCCGACACCCGCCGTCAAGGCCGGATGGCTCCGGCCGATGCGGAACGCCAGGTCCACCGCGAGGCCGACGGCGAGCAGGTAGAACGGTACGACCGAGACCGGGAAGCCCATCCCGAGCAGCAGCGGCCACATCACCAGCCGGTAGCCGAGGTACAGCACGGCGACCGTCGTCCCGGCCCAGCGGAAGCCGGTCGTATAACGCGCCAGCGCGAAGATCAGCGCCATCACGCCGATGCCCCACAGCGGGTAGACCCAGTCGTCGATCGGCATCGTGAAGTACTCGACGGCGACCCGGTCGACGGCGTGCCCGATCTGGTTCGCGGCGAAGTTCAGCAGTTCGGGCTCCGCCTCGGGCGCGCCGCGCTCCCAGGCGCGCAGGCCGAGGATGCCGTACTCCTGCTGCCCGTTCGGGAAGAACGTGTTCTCCAGGAAGAACGCCCACAGTCCGATCAGGACACCGGTGCGTTTCCGGCCGGGTTTGGCGTACTTCAGCCAGCCCATGATCACGCCGGCCTGCATGATGCCCGTGCCGATGTAGAGCATCATGTGCGACGGGCTCCACGCGGTCAGGTCGAGGCCGTTGACGCGGTGGTTGATGACGTCCAGCGGCGCCGCGATGAGGAACACCACGAGCCCGATCTGCATCAGCCGCAGCGAACGCCGATCGGCGCCCAGCCCGGTGTAGGAATGGATCACGACGAGCACCATGATGATCACCGTGCCGACGGTGTTGATCAGATGCGGTGGGGCGAGATCGTCCCGGAGCCACATGAAATGCCACGACATGTCCCACGACGAGCCCACCAGCTTGAACGCGAACGCCGCCAGCCACATCGAGTAGCAGAAGTTCAGCACCCAGTCCGGTGTCGCCTGTCCCGGCGCACCGCGGTGCCAGTGAAGCTTGAAGAACAGCCTCGTCTTCGCGATCGGGCTGCGGGGGATGACACCCGGCGAGAGGTCCCCGGTCACTTCTGTCGCCTTTGTCATGCCGGATATCTTCCCTGCTCCAGGTCACGAGAGGGGCAATTGGGGTCGAAAACCGGGGTTCACCCGTAGGGGTGGCGGATTTGCGGTCGGCGCGCGAAGCAGGGCAAGGTGTGCCGCCATGATGCCGAAACGACTCGTCGCGGCCGTACTCGTCGCCGCTCTGGTGCTGGCCGGCGCGGGCATTCTAGGAAGCCTGTTCTTCTAGTCACAGGTCGCGAGTTGAAGTCTCCTTCGGGCGCAGGACGCCCTTGGGGAGACAATGGCCGTATGACGAACCTCCTCGGCCCCCAGCCGACGCAACTCCCCGAGCACACCGCCGCGCAGGCGGCGCTGGACGCCGGGAGCGACCCGGCCGCCGTCGCCGCCGAGCACCCCGACTACAGCGAGGCATGGGCCACGCTCGCCGAGAAGGCGTTCGACGACGGCGAGACCGTCGCCGCGTACGCCTACGCCCGCACCGGTTACCACCGCGGTCTCGACCAGCTCCGCCGCGCGGGCTGGAAGGGACACGGTCCGGTGCCGTGGGCGCACCGCCCGAACCAGGGTTTCCTGCGTTCCCTCGCCGTCCTCGGCAAGGCCGCCGGCAAGATCGGCGAGTCCGAGGAGTACGACCGCTGCAAGGCCTTCATCAGCGACTCGGACCCCGCCGCCGCGGAAGCGACCGGCCTCAAGTGAGTCCAGCGTCAGGAAAGGGTCTTTCAGGACAAAAAATGTCCTGAAAGACCCTTTCCTGACATCCGGCGGCCGCGTCAGGCCGCGACGGCCTCCATGGCCTCTTCGGCGACCGCCGACAGGTCCGGTGAGGACACGACGCGGTTACGCCCGTTGCGTTTCGCCGCGTAGACGGACGCGTCGGCCGAGGCCATGACCTCCTCGATCGTCCGCCCGTCGAGCGGGTACGTCGCGACGCCGACCGACGCCGTCCGCTGCTCGATCACCACGGGGTTGCCCGCGTTGTCCTGTGTCCTGATCACCATCTCGCTGATTCGCTGGCGGATCCGCTCGGCGACGGCGACGGACTCCTGCTTCGACGACGATGTCAGCAGCACCACGAACTCCTCACCGCCGAACCGGCCGGCGAGGTCCTGCGCCCGGGTTTCGGCCTTGACCAGCGCCGCGACACCCTTGAGCACGTCATCGCCCGCCAGGTGGCCGTAGGTGTCGTTGATGCACTTGAAGTGGTCGAGGTCGATCATCAGCGTGCCGAACTGGCCGTTCTCACGTTCGGCGCGGGCGACCTCGCGGACGGCGCCCTGCTGCCAGGTCGTGGCGTTCAGCAGCTGGGTCTTCTGGTCGGTGGTCGCGAGTTCTTCGAGCTGCTTGATCAGCACCGAACGCTGCAACAGATACAACGGCAGGAAGACGAGCAGCACGAGCACCGGCTGCTGCGGCAGCACGGCGAGCACCAGCGCGCCGATGCAGACGGTGGAGGCTTCGAGGATGTTGTCGTCCCAGGAGCCGAGGAGCGTCTGCACCGAAGCCTTCTTCGGCGCCGCGAAATAGAGGCCGGTCCCGGTGAAGACGGCGTTCATCAGGAAGAAGGCGATGCTCGCGGCACAGATCGACGTGACCGACTCAGGAGCAGCCCCGACCACCTGCACGGCGGCCCACGCGGCGAACGCGGTCAGCGTCATGGATGTGGCGTTCGCCACAGTTCGGTGCGGGTTGACCGTGCGAAGGCCCGCCCAACTGCGATATCCGAGGTGCAGATAGATCACGGCCACGAGAAGCGACGTCAATTGCGGCGGCAGCAGAATCGCGCCGGGGAGCACCCAGACCGACGTCATATTGATATGCGGTGTGACGCTCATGCTGCGCCGTTGCCGTTCGATCCGGCGGGTCGCCTCGGTGTGCGCGATGGCGAGTCCGGCGAGCAGGAAACACAGCAGTACCTGCGAAGATGTGATGGAAATCGATGCGGCGAAGACCCCCGTCAGTGCCAGCATCGTCGCCACGGAAAGCCCGGTGTAGGCGATCCAGTTTTCCGGCCTCTTCCACAGCTCCCACGCCCCTACCGTGAGAGCCGATCGATGTCCAGCGCGTTCCTCCGATGTGATCATCTTTCCCCCTGACTGTTGCGTCATTCTCCGAAACCCCCTACTTACCGACAGCTTCCACCGACTTGCGGGCTGTCGACAAGCTCCCTAGGTGTGTACTTTTCTCTGAGAGGTCGAGGGAAAGGTGCCAGCGATGGCCGGTAGGGATCAGTGAACTGGGGCGCGAGCCGACAGGCCGCGCGATCGGGCCGACGCGTGGAACACCTCAATGTTCTGCGCGTGCGGCATCTTTTTCCTGCCATCTGTCCGGATCTTTGGTGAGGTTCCGCCACCAGCTCAGCGCGAGCGGGATGGTCAGGACCAATCCCGCAACCCCGAAGACACCAACGGTCGACTGAGGACCGATCCGGTCGGCGAGAATGCCGCCGATCAGCGGGCTCACCCCCATCGTCGTGGTCAGCCCGGTATTCGAAAGCCCCATCACCTGTGCCCGGCTCTCGTCCGGCACGGCCAAGGTCAGTGACGCCGTCGCCTGCATGAGTGCCACCGTGCCGAAGCCACCGCAGACCACGAACAACACGATCGACGACACCGGTCCCGGCTGCAGGAAGCAGAACAGCAGAGGGATCGCCGTCAGCGCCGAAAGCGGCCCGATCAGTTTCGGCCGGATATGTGACGGCACCCAGCGCGAATAAATGAACGCGCCGATCACGCTGCCCACCGGGTCGGCGGCAAGCAAGAGCCCGATGACTTCGGGGCCGCCGCCCGACGAGGCGACGTAGGGCGCGGCGATGCCTTCGTAGACCGGCAGAAGTCCCATCAGCCAGGTGAACAGCAGCAACGCGCGCAGTCCCGAGCTGGCGAAGACGATCTTTCCGCCGGAGCCGATCGAGGCGAAGAACGATTTGCGCTTCTCGCCGGCGGCCGCGGCCGGACGCGAGGCCAGTCCGAGCCGGACGAACAACGCCGAGATCAGGAACGTCACCGCGTCCAGCGCGAGGGCGATATGGGGTTCGAGCGTGGTCAGCAGGAGACCGCCGCCGGCGAACCCGGCCAGCTGTGCCGATTGGACGGTCATGCTGCGGATCGCCATGCCGACGACGAACCGGTCGCCTTCGAGGATCTGCGGCAGCAACGCCAGCTGGGCGGCCTTGAACGGCGGGTTCAGCAGCGAGACCGCGCCGACCAGTACGCACAGTACCCAGAACGGCAGCACCGGGACGGCGACCAGCGCGATCAGCGCGGCCCGTAACAGGTCGACGACCACCATCACGGTCCGCCGAGGAAAGCGGTCGGCGAATCCGGTGAGGAAGACGCCGCCGAGCAGCGACGGGGCGTAGGTGAGCGCGTAGGTGAGACCGGTCAGGGTCGCGGAGCGGGTTTCGGTGAAGACGAGGACCGACAGCGCGACTCTGGCGAGTTGATCACCGAAGATCGAAAACAGCTCCGCGAACCAGAGCGAACGGAACTCGGCTACACCGAACACCTCGCGGTAGGTGACCCGTCCGGCCGAAGCCATGCTGCCCCCAATAGGGTCCTTATTACGCGACAAACTCGTGACCGAGAGTAACGCGGTCACGAGCTCGTCACGAAGCGTCATTCGTTCACGTAAGTGTCTCCTGACTGTTGGTGATTGGCTAGGTTCTTTCGCCGGGTTTCTGGAGTTGGAGATCTTTTTCGTGCCCCGATCACCGGGTCGTGACTTGCCGATCAGTCGCCGCATCCCGCGATTTCGGCCCGGTTCTGGGGAAATCCGGACCCCGCCGCACCCCTGCGCTTCGGATTCCGGCCTCGGGCCTGGATGTCGCGCAAAGCCCTTTCAGGCCGCGTCCTGGGTGAGTCGTACCGCTGACGGCGTCACCAGCGGCGTCATCGGCGGTGGGCCGAACGGGTGAATGACTAGGCCGATCGGGTTATCAGCCGTCGACGGCCAGTACCTCGGGTGCGGACACCGCCCGGACGGCCCGCTCGGCGTCGCGTTTGGCGACCTCCTCGCGCACGATCGGGATGACGTGGCGGCCGAAGTCGATCGTGTCGCCGAGCATGTCGTAGCCGCGTGCCGAGAGGATGTCGACGCCGAGGTCGTAGTAGTCGAGGAGGGCCTGCGCGACCGTCTCCGGCGTGCCGACGAGCGCGGTGGAGTTCCCCGCGCCGCCGGTCGCGGCCGCGGTCGGGGTCCACAAAGCCCGGTCGAAGCGTTCACCCTCCGCGGCGAAGGCGAGCAGCCGCTGTGAACCGGTGTTCTCCGGGTTCTCGAGCGAATGCCGCCGCGTGAGCTGCCGTCCTCCGGCGGTCCTTGCCTTGATGGCGTCGACCGTGCGGTACGCCTTCTCCCAGGCGAGTTCCTCGGTCGGCGCGATGATCGGCCGGAACGCGACCTGGATACGCGGGACGTCGGTCCGCCCGGCCGCCTTCGCCGCGGCTTTGACGGACTCGATCTGCTCGGCGGTCTGCGCGAGCGGCTCGCCCCAGAGGCAGAAGATGTCCGCTTCGGCCCCACCCGCCGCGTACGCCGCCGGAGACGAGCCGCCGAAGGAGACACCCGGGCGAGGCTGCTGCACAGGCCGGACATCCAGGACGAAGTCGGCGAAGCGGTAGTGCTCGCCTTCGTGGTCGAAGGGCTCTTCGGACGTCCACGCCTGCTTCACGATCTGGATGTACTCACGGGTGCGCGAGTAGCGCTCGTCCTTGGTGAGGTAGTCGCCCTCGCGCTGCTGCTCGTGGTCGCTGCCGCCGGTGATGAAGTGGACGGTGAGCCTGCCGTCCGAGAGCTGGTCCAGCGTCGCGAAAGTCTTTGCCGCGAAGGTCGGGTACGAGACGTTCGGCCGGTGCGCCAGCAGGATCTGGAGCTTGTCGAGCTTCGCCGCGACGTACGCGGCCGCCTGCGCGGGGTCCGGGCCGCTGGAGCCGTACGCGAACAGGACCCGGTCCCAGCCGAACTCCTCGTGCGCCCGCGCGAGGCGCAGCGTGTAGTCCTTGTCGAAAACGCCGCCCGACCGCGTATGCGTCTCCGAACCGTCGTTGGTGCCTCCGATGCCCAGGAATTCGACCGGCATTGTCCGTCCCTCTCGTCCGTGTCCCCCTTTCATGACGAGTACGCGCCGGTTCGTCGCTGTGGCAACGAGTTCCGCTCCTTGAGAACCCGCACGCGGCCCGGATTCCCGGCGTAGCTTCGGCCTCGTGAGTAGCGCGGACCTTCCCTACGTGCTCGCGGTGGTGGGCGCCGGCCCGCGCGGGGTGGGAGTGCTCGAACGCCTCGGCGCGAACGCCGCCGAACTGCTCGGCGCGCGGCGGCTCGTCGTGCACCTCATCGATCCGTTCCCCGCGGGTGCGGGCCGGGTCTGGCGGTACGAGCAGTCACCGTTGCTGCGGATGAACTCCATGCCGGAGGACGTCACCGTCTTCACCGACGACACCGTCAAGATCGACGGCCCGATCCGCTCGGGGCCCTCGCTGATCGAATGGGCGCGGCTGGTCCGCGCGGGCACGCTCGACGCCGAGTTCGACGAGAGCCTGCGCGCCGAACTCGGGGCACTGCAAAGCGATCACTTCCCGACGCGACGGCTGCAGAGTGCCTACCTCTCCTGGTTTCACCGCAAGGTCCTGGCCGAACTCCCCGAGGGCATCGAGGTCGTCGAGCACCGCACCCGCGCGGTCCGGCTCGAAGACGGCGAACCGCAGTCACTGTGGCTGGAGGATCGGGCGGAACCGCTGAAGGTGGACGCGGTCCTGTTCACCGTCGGGCATCTCGACGCGGAACCGGACGAACGCGAAACCGAGCTCGCGGAGTTCGCCGTCCGCCACGACCTCGCGTATTACCCGGCCGGGTACACCGCCGACGTCGACTATTCCGCCATCGCGCCCGGCGAAACCGTGCTGGTGCGTGGATTCGGGCTGGCGTTCGTCGACCTGATGTTGCTGCTGACCGAAGGTCGTGGCGGCCGCTTCGAGGAGCAGGCGTGCGGTGGGCTGAAGTACCACCCCAGTGGCGCCGAGCCCGTGCTGCACATCGGCTCGCGCCGCGGAGTGCCGTATCACGCGAAAATCGGTTACCGGCTGCGCGGGAAACCTTTGCGGCTGCCCAGGTTCTTCGATTCCTACGCCATCGAGAAGCTTTGTGCCGTGCCAGGGCAGCTCGACTTCCGGCGCGACGTCTGGCCGCTGATCGCGAAGGAGCTCGCCTGGGCCTACTACAGCGAACTGTTCACCGCGCACCCGGAACGCGTCCGTCTGGACTTCGCAGTCTTCGCCGACGCCTTCGCGGACGCGTCGCCCGGCGAACTCGGTGCCCTGGTGGCGCGGGCGGTTCCGGCGCCGGAAGACCGGCTGGACCTGGAGCGGCTCGACCGGCCGATGGCGGAGGCGCGCTTCGGCACGGCCGAGGAGTACGGCAAGGAACTACGTGAATACGTCGAGGCGGATCTGAGCCGACGGGCGGATTCCGAATACAGCGCGGATCTGGGCGCGTTCATGGCACTCCTGTCGGTGATGGGGCAGCTTCCCGCGTTGCTGCAGACCGGCAGACTCGATGCCGCCTCGCAACTGTCCGATTTGGACGGCTGGTTCCTCGGCTTCTTCTCCTACTTCGCCAGCGGACCACCACCGCGACGGCTGGAAGAGCTGCTGGCACTCCACGAAGCCGGGCTGGTCTCGTTCCTTGGCGCCGAAACGCGCGTGACGCCGGACGAGGAACGTCAGGTGTTCGTCGCCTCCGGTGCGAGTTTCCCCGGCGCGACCGAAGCACGCACACTCGTCGAGGCGCGGCTGCCGGCGCCGAGTATCACCCGCGCTTCCGACGTCCTCTTGCGACAGTTGCGCGACACCGGTGCCCTCGGCGAGGAGTCCGTGCTCGACACGGTCACCGGCGACAGGCTGCTCGCCGGCCGCATCCACACCCGGGTCTCCGACGGCCGGATGCTCGACGGTGACGGCCGCCCGCATCCCCGCCGGTTCGCACTCGGCCCGCATACGTCCGCGCGGTCCGCGGGTGCCTTCACCCGCCCGCGGACCAACGCGCTTCCCTTCCGGCAGAACGACTCCGTCGCCCGCGAGATCCTGGGCCTGGCGACGTCCTCGTGAGTGATTCGGGTCGTTCTAACGACCCAAATCACTCACGACCCGCCGCTCCAGACCCGCGAAGGCAGTTCCTTCCGGACCACCGGGACGACGTCGGAAGCGAACAGTTCCAGTACGTTCCGCGCCTCACCGGAGGTCAGGCCGTCGACCGAGACCGCCTGTACCTCGTGCCCGAAGGACGCGTGGTAGTCGCCGATCTTGTCGATCACCTGCTCCGGGCTCCCGACCAGCGCGGACCCGTTGGCGATCTTGTCCTCCAGTGTGGTGAACTCCGACTTGTTGTGCTGATACGCCGGAGTCTTCGTCAGCGCCTCGAAATACGGGCGGTAGCCGTCCAGCGCCTCCTGCGACGTCTTGGCGACGTACAGCCCGCCCGCGCCCGAACCGACGAGCGCGTCCGCCGGATCGTGGCCGTACTCCGCCCATCGCCGCCGGTAGTGATCGATCAGGTCGGCGTACTTCTTCTTGGGGTGGAAGCCGTTCGCGGTGAACAGCGGGTCGCCGAATTTGGCCGCCAGTTCGGTCGACTCGGTGCTCGACGCGCTCCCGTGCCAGATCCTCGGCCGCGGGTGGAACGGGCGCGGCTGGGTCGTGACGTCCGTCAGCGGCGTGCGGAAGTCGCCGTCCCAGGTCACGCCCTCCTCCAAAAAGAGGCGGCGCAGCAGGGTGAACTTCTCCGCCTGGTACTCCCATTGCCGATCCTCTTCGAGGCCGAACAGCGGGAAATGCCGGGGATCGTTGCCCTTCCCGATCATCAGTTCCAGCCGTCCGCCGGAAAGCTGGTCCAGCGTCGCGTAGTCCTCGGCGACGCGGACCGGATCCAGCACGCTGATCACGGTCAGCGTGGTCAGCAGCCGGACGTGCCGGGTGCGTTCGGCTACCGCCGCCAGTATCACCGGCGGCGCCGAGGAGAGGAATGGTTCGCCGTGCCGTTCGCCGACGCCGTACGCGTCGAAACCCAGTTCTTCGGCGAAAATCGCTTCGTCGACAACTCGGCGAAGCCGTTCGTGCTGGGTCGGCGTCTCCCCGGTGACCGGGTCGGGATGGTTCGCGACCAGCGAAAAGAGTCCGAATTTCACCGTGCCTCCAACGGTTTCCGGCCGGGGATGGCGGCAAGCAGCTCCCGGGTGTAGTCCGCACGCGGCCGTTCCAGGACGTCCGGTGCCGGGCCGAGTTCGACGAGCTTGCCGCCACGCAGCACGCCGACGGTGTCCGCGATCTGGCGGACGACGGCGAGGTCGTGTGAGATGAAGAGATAGGTCAGCCCGAGTTCCGCCTGGAGGTCGACGAGCAGCCGCAGTATCTGCGCCTGCACCGAGACGTCCAGCGCCGAAACGGGTTCGTCGGCGACGATCAGTTCCGGGCGCAGTGCCAGCGCCCGCGCGATCGCCGCCCGTTGCCGTTGCCCGCCGGACAGTTCGGCGGGTTTGCGTTTCAGCACCGACGCCGGCAGTGCGACCTGCTTGACCAGTTCCGCCGCCCGCGCGCGGCGTTCCGCCTTCGTGCCGACGCCGAACGCACGCAGAGGCTCGGCGATGACGTCCTCGATGCTGAACTTCGGGTTCAGCGACGCGTACGGGTTCTGGTACACCAGCTGGAACCGGCGCCGCAGCCGTCGCAGTTCCTCGCCGCGCAGCGTGGTGATGTCCCGGCCGTCGAACTCGACGACGCCGTCCGTGGGGGTCTCCAGGCGCAGGATCATCCGCGCGGTTGTCGATTTGCCCGAACCGGATTCGCCGACCAGTGCGAGGGTCTGCCCGCGTGCGATGTCAAACGAAACGCCGTCGACCGCGCGAACGCCCGAGAAGGTCTTGCCGAGGTCGCGGACCGACACCAGGACGTCGGACGACGGCGGCTTCGGCTCCCTCAGCGGAGTGTCGGACAGACTCGGCGCGGCGGCGAGCAGATTCCGTGTGTAGGTCTCCGAGGGAGCCGACAGGATCTCGCCGGTCGTCCCCTCCTCGACCACACTTCCCTGCGAGAGCACCACGATCCGCGACGCACGGTCGGAGGCGACGCCGAGGTCGTGGGTGATCAGCAGTACCGCGGTGCCCGCTTCGGCGGCGAGTTCTTCGAGGTGGTCCAGGATCTGCCGCTGCACGGTGACGTCGAGCGCGCTGGTCGGTTCGTCGGCGATGATGAGTTTCGGCCGCCCGGCCAGCGCGGCGGCGATCAGCGCTCGCTGCCGGAGCCCGCCGGACAGCTCGTGCGGGTATTGCCTCGCCCGTGCTTCCGGATCGCTGATCCCCGCCTTGCGCAACAGTTTCACGGCCTCCGCGCCGGCGGTGCGCTTGTCCGCCAGTCCGTGGATCAGCAGCACCTCCGCGACCTGGTCGCCAAGGCGATGGACGGGGTTGAGCGAAACCGTCGGATCCTGGGGGACCAGGGCGATCTCGCGGCCGCGGACCGATCGCCAGGCGCGATCGGACAGTTTCGTGAGGTCACGGCCGTCGAAGGTGATCTCACCGCGGTCGATCCGGCCGCCACGCGGCAGCAACCCGATCGCCGCGTGCGCCGTCGTGCTCTTGCCGGAACCGGACTCGCCGACCACCGCGACAATTTGTCCTCTGTGGACTTCCAGGCCAACGCCGTGCACCGCGGATAGCCCCTTGTAGGAAACCGCGAGGTCGCGGATGGTCAGCAGGGCGCTCATCGCACGTCTCCTTCGATCGCTCTGGACAGCCGGTTCGCGGACAGCACCACGGCCGCCACCATCAGTCCGGGGAAGGTCGTCATCCACCAGGCGGTGGCGAGGAAACCGCGGCCACCCGCGACGAGCGAGCCCCACTCCGGCGTCGGCGGGGTGGCGCCGTAGCCGAGGAAACTCAGCGCCGACACCTCCAGGACGGCCGTGCCGAAGGTGAGCGTCGCGAGCGCGAGCACCGGGCCGAGCGCGTTGGGCAGCACATGCCGTCCGAGCACCCCGGTCCAGCGCACACCGCCGGCCCGCGCCGCTTCGACGAACACGCCGCTGCGGACACGCAGCACCTCGGCGCGCATCAGCCGCGCGAACTGCGCGAGGTTGGCGATGCCGACCGCGATCGCGATATTCGTGGTGCCGAAGCCGAGCGCGGTGACCAGCGCGAGTGACAGCAGGATTGACGGGATCGCCAGCAGGACGTCGACGCAGCGCATGATCGCCGAATCGAGGACACCGCCGCGGAACCCGGCGACCAGGCCGAGCGCCGAACCGGCCACGAGCGAGACGACGACGGCCAGCACGGTCGCCTGTAACGAAAGCGCGGCGCCGTGCAGCACGCGCGCGAAGATGTCGCGTCCGGTCTCGTCGGTGCCGAAGAGGTGCGCGAGTGACGGGCCCCGCATCTTCTCGGCCGGGATGCCGGCGAGCGGGTCCTGTCCGGTGAACAGGGCGGGGACGATCGCCGCCAGCAACGCGAAGGCGAGGACCGCGACAGCGAGGACGAGACCCGGCCGCCGGGTGTGCACGAGGACGTCAGGCATCGGCCGTCTCCCGGTGTCGGATCCGCGGGTCCAGCAGCGGATAAATCAGGTCGACGGCGAGGTTGATGGCGACGAACACCAGCGCCGCCAGCACGATCACCGCCTGTACCACCGGGATGTCCTGCGCGGTGACCGCCGAAGACGTCACCCGGCCGAGCCCGTCGCGGGAGAACACCGTCTCGGTGATCACCGAACCCGCGATCAGGTTGCCCGCGACCACACCGGCGATCGTCAGCGTCGGCACCGCCGCGTTGCGCAGGATATGTCCGAAGTGGACTCTCAGGCGGCTGGCGCCTTTCGCCAGCGCGATCTCGGTGTACGGCTCGGCGAGTTGCGTGCGGAGGCTCTTCGCGAGCACCTGCCCGATGATCGCGCCGGTCGGGATGGCGAGCGTGATCGCGGGCAGGATCAGCGATTCGAAGCCGTTCGACCCCAGCGCGGGCAGCAGCCTGAGCTGGAACGAGAAGAACTGGATGAGCAGCAGCCCGACCCAGAACGGCGGCAGCGAGATCCCCAGCGGCGGCAACGCGAGCAAGGCGTTGCTCAGCCAGCGGTGCCGTGTGCAGGTACCGGCGATCGCGACGCCGCCGCCGAACAGGATCGCGAGCACCAGTGCGAACCCGGTGACCGCGAGGGTCGGCGGCAGCGCCGAGACGACCATGTTCGCCGCGTCGTCCCCGGTGGCGATCGAGCGGCCGAAGTCGCCCTGCAACGCGGCTATCAGCCGTTTCCCGTACTGCACCGGCAACGCGTCGTTGAGCCCGTACTCCGCCCTCGCCGCGGCGATTTGCTCCGGCGTCACCGAAACACTGGCCTCGCCCCCACCGAGCTTCGCGCTGATCGCGTCGCCCGGCAGGAGGTAGAGGATCACGAAGGACACGGTGAAAGCGGCCCACAGCACGAAGACCGCCTGCAGGAGCCGCCGGAGCAAATACCGGCTCACGACCCGGACACCCAGGTGTCGAACAACTGGAGCCGAGACGACGCTTCGAAGCCGATGCCGTGTGCGTTCGGTCCGTGTGCCAGTACCTGGGTCAGCTCGAACACCGGTGCCGAGTAGCCGTGTTCGAGGATCGCGCGCTGTGCCTGCTCGGCCGCCGGCTTCCGCTTCGCCGGGTCCACAGTGGACGACTGCACGTCGAGGGGCTCGTCGACGGGGTTGCCTGCCGGGAGCTTGCTGCGGTTGTTCGCTCTGGTGGAGAACAGGTTGCGCAGGATGTCCGGATCCGCGCGGGTCGTGTTGTACCAAAGGTACTCGTAGTCGCCGCTCTGCGTGATCTGCACGGTCTCGGCGGTGGTGCGCTGTTCGATCTGAAGGTCGAAGCCGATCTTGCGCAGCTGCTGCTGGACGAGTTCCAGCACGCTCTTGTTCTGGTTGAACACCAGCGAGAAGACGACCTTCGCGGTCAGTCGCTGACCGTTCCTGGCGCGGATCCCGTCCGGGCCGGGCACCCAGCCCGCGCTTTCCAGCAACGACGTCGCCCCGGCCGGATCGTAGGCCAGCAGTGCGGAGAGGTCGGCGTAGAACGGCGTCGCCGAACCGAGAACGCTGGTGGCGGGCTTGTAGTTCGGGGTCAGCACGGTAGCCGTGATCTCGGGCCGGTTGATGCCCTTGACCACCGCCTGGCGGACCTTTTCGTCGGTGAGCACGCCCCTGGTGACGTTGGCGTGCAGGTTGAACACGATGCCGGGGTTCGGACGGGTGGGTTCGGTGAAACCGTTGCCGGTGAACTGCGGCTCGTCGACGGGCTGGACGTCGGTGATGGCGTCGAGCTGCCCGGAGGCGAGGCTTCCGGTGCGGACACCGGGCTCCGGCACGATCTTGTACGCGATCTTGTCGAGGTACGCCTCGCCCTGATGCTTGAACAGTGACGACCCCCAGTTGTAGCCCTTGCGTTTGGCGAGAACGATTTCCTGGTTCTGCTTCAGGCTCTCGAAAACGAAGGGGCCGGAGCCGATCAGGCCGTCACCGTGGCAGCGCTGATCGGCCGTCTTCTTGTACGCGGCAGGTGCGAGGACACCGAGCGACATCGTCGAGCTGGCCTGCAGGAATTGGGCGCTGGGAACGGAGAACTCGATCTTCACCGTCTTCGGGTCGACGACCGTCGTTCCCTTGTAGACGGCCAGGTAGCCGGAGCCGAGCTGGGCTTTCGCGCCGAGCGCCTTGATGCTGTCGAAGCTCGTCTTGACCGCGGCGGCGTCGACGGGGCCGCCGTCGGAGAACGTCGCGCCTTCGCGCAGGTGGAAGGTGAACGCGGTCGAATCCGCGTTGCTCTCCCATTTTTCGGCCAGCCAAGGCTTGATCTCGCCGGTGGACGGATCCTGATCAGTCAGCGAATCGACCAGCTGGCGGCCGACGTTGAGCGACGCGTTCGTCCCGACCTGCTGCGGGTCCACGCAGTCCGGGCTCGAAGAGATCCCCAGGCGCAGTGTGCCCCCGGGTTGGGGCGGCCCGGCGTCGGCACCCGTCGAACCACCGGCGGACGAGCAGGCGGTGAGGACGAGGGCGGACAAGGCCAGAAGGGATGTGGCGGCGATACGGGACACCGGGTGGCCTCCAGCGGGAACGGGGCGCTCTTGTGCTTGCGCTGACCCGATTCACGCTAATCACGCCACTTGAGGGCGGCCCACATGCTGAGCGCCACTCCCAGTCCGCGAAACCCCGCCTAATCCCGCTTGACAGCCCCGAAAGTCCGTGAAGGCCTCCTTCCCATGACGGACTCAGAGACGCGAGTTACGTCCTCAAGCACGCGAGTTACGTGCTCAAGCACGCGAGTTGCGTGCTCAAGCACGCGAGTTGCGTGCTCAAGCACGCGAGTTGCGTCCTTGAGCACGCGAGTCACGCCTTCGCGCTGGCCGCCAACCCCGCGAACCAGTCGGTCACAGCGAGCCCAGGCACCACGCCATGTTTGCCTTACCCCTCAATATGACGTCAGCAGCGGTTGAGCATGTCGGTCAGTGCGGTCTTCTCGGCCGACTTGATGGTGAGCTTGTACTTGGCCTTCACCGTGGTCCACATCTTCGCGTAGGTGCACCAGTAACCGGTGGTCGGCGGCTTCCAGGCGTCCGGCGACTTGTCGCCCTTCTCCTGATTGACGTTGTCGGTGACGGCGATCAGCTGCGGCGCGCTGAGGTCGTTCGCGAACGCCTGCCGCTGCGCGGTGGTCCACGACGACGCGCCCGTGCGCCACGCGGCCGACAGCGGGACGACATGGTCGATGTCCACATCGGACGCCGCAGTCCAGGTGGCGCCGTCGTACGGGCTGAACCAGCTGCCGGAGACGGCGGCGCAACTGCTGTCCTGCTGTACGTTCGTGCCGTCCCGCTTGAGGACGACCTCGCGCGTGTTGCAGCTGTTGCCCTGGTCGGCCCAATGCGGGAACTTGTCGCGGCTGTACCCGCTCGTCGAGCCGTCCGGCTGGACGGTCAGCGAGGCGAGCTGTGTCTTGGCGGTCGCGGTCGACGGGATACCCGGGGGTTTCGCTTCGGCGACGCCGACGACGCCGGCCGAGACGATCGCCGAAACGGCGAGAACGGTGAATGAGCGACGAACAGCAAGCGCAGTTGGCATATTGCTGCCTCCGTGTCAGGTGTGGGGACCTGGTCACCTTGAGGGACGGAAATGACCCACGCAACACCGACGGGTGACACTCTGCTGGACAGTTGTGAACGTCGAGTGACCACTCCCTGGCAATTAGTCCTCTAGTTGCGGTAGTTGCACGTGCAAGGACCGCAACTAGAGGACTAATTGCCGCAGGTGGGGGCGTCGCGGCGGGCGAGCGGGACCGTCTGGCGGCTGTCGCGAGGCTGCCCAACGGGGGCCGAAAAAGTTTCGCGAAGTCCAGCGGATGGTTCTGGGCCGAACGGGCTACACGAGCCCGCGTACCAGCCGCAGGTCTTCGGTGTGCCGGTACCAGGTCCACTTGCTCATCGCGCGTGGATACGCGACGCCGTCGATGCTCGGCCGGGTCGGGATGCAGCCGAGCTGGAACGCCCGCGCGTACTGCGTCGTCGGCCGCTTGAACAACGTCCCCTTGGTCACCCGGACCATCAGTCCCGGCCCGCTCAGGTCCGGCTCGACCTCGATCGAGCGCGCCGGACCCCGCAGCACGGTGTGCTCGTCGCAGTAGGCCACCCCGCGCACCATGCCGACCACACCGCGGCCGACGAGCACACCGCCGGTGTCGTCGCGGATCAGCGGCACCGGGTCGACCTCACCACGCAGAGCGAGCGCCAGCGCACGCAGTGGTTGCGTCGGCAGGCTCCAGATGCGGGCGACGTCGGAGTCCGGCGAGGACGGCACGAATCCGAGCGACACGCCGGAGAGCTGTTCTTTTCGCAACAGTCGAAGCGCGACCGCCGCCAGGTCGGCGTCCGTGCCCGCGACCACCAGGTGATCGTGTTCACCCAGCAAGGGGTCGATATCCGCCTTGCCGGGACGGCTCGGGACGCGCACCATTTCGACGTCGTCGATCTCCGGGAGTGTTGGCTCGCCGTCCGGACAGACCACCACTATTCCGCGCACCCGAAGGCCCTCCGTTACGCTCATGCACCGGCATTTACCAGCGCCACCATCACCGAAGTCACAGTCGCCGAACACCTGGAGTGTCACATGCCGGCCATCGTGCTGATCGGGGCCCAGTGGGGGGACGAGGGCAAGGGCAAGGCCACCGACCTGCTCGGCGACCGCGTCCAGTGGATCGTGCGTTACCAAGGCGGTAACAACGCGGGCCACACCGTAGTCCTTCCCGACGGGCAGAACTTCGCCCTGCACTTGATCCCGTCCGGGATCCTCACACCGGGCGTCACCAACGTCATCGGCAACGGCGTCGTCATCGACCCGGCCGTGCTCCTCGACGAGCTCGCCGGACTCGAAGAACGCGACGTCGACACCAGCAAACTGCTGATCTCCGCCGACGCACATTTGATCATGCCGTATCACGTCGCCATCGATAAGGTCACCGAGCGTTACCTCGGCAGCCGGAAGATCGGCACCACCGGCCGCGGCATCGGCCCCTGCTACCAGGACAAGATCGCCCGCGTCGGCGTCCGCGTGCAGGACCTGCTTGACGAGAAGATCTTCCGGCAGAAGGTCGAATCGGCACTGGAGTTCAAGAACCAGGTGCTGGTCAAGGTCTACAACCGCAAGGCACTCGACGCCGACCAGGTCGCCGACGAGGTGCTGGCCGCCGGCGAGAAGTTCGCGCACCGCATCGCCGACACCCGCCTGCAGCTCAACCAGGCCCTCGAACGCGGCGAGATCGTGCTGCTCGAAGGTTCGCAGGGCACGCTGCTCGACGTCGACCACGGCACCTACCCGTTCGTGACGTCGTCGAACCCGACGTCCGGCGGCGCGAGCGCGGGGTCGGGCATCGGCCCCGGCAAGATCACCACCGTGCTGGGCATCCTGAAGGCCTACACGACCCGCGTCGGCTCGGGCCCGTTCCCGACCGAACTGGACGACGAGTCCGGCGAGTACCTGCGCAAACAGGGCGGCGAGTTCGGCGTCACCACCGGCCGCTCACGGCGCACCGGCTGGTTCGACGCCGTCATCGCGCGCTACGCGGTGCGGGTCAACGGCATCACCGACTACTTCCTCACCAAACTGGACGTGTTGTCCGGGCTGGAGAAGGTGCCGGTGTGCGTTGGCTACGAGGTCGACGGCGTCCGTACGTACGACATGCCGATGACGCAGACCGACGTGCACCACGCGCTGCCGATCTACGAGGAGCTGCCGGGCTGGTTCGAGGACATCTCGGGCTGCCGCACCTTCGAGGAACTGCCGGCGAACGCGCGAGCGTACGTCGAGCGGCTGGAGGAGCTTTCGGGCGCGCGGATCTCGGCGATCGGCGTCGGCCCCGGCCGGGAGCAGACGATCGTGCGGCACGAGTTCGTCTGACGCCCGTCGCCGGTCTGGTCTGGCCCCGGTCTGGCCTGGCCTCGGTCTGGTCGGTCTGGTCTCGCGAGTGTCATGAGGGGTCCCCATAGGACAAATTTCGTCCTATGGGGACCCCTTAGGACGTTTTGGGCAACCACCGGCAACCACCGGCAACCACCGCCCCTCAGACGAGCGAGGTCTTCACCGGTGTCGGGTTCCGGAACAGGTCCAGCACCGGGCAGTGCTCGTCCACCTGCCGCTTCAGGTCCTCGTAGGCCTCCGCCCCCGCAGGCCCGCTCAGCTCGACCGAAACGCGTACGTCGCCGAAGCCGGGCCGAGTCGACGAGAACCCGAAGAACCCGTGTAGGTCGATGTCGCCGTCCACGGTCACCTTCACGCCTTCGAGCGGCACACCGAGCTTCGCCGCCCAGAACTGGTACGTGATCACCTGGCACGAGCCCAGCGCGGCGAGCGCGTATTCGACCGGGTTCGCCGCGGTGTCGGTGCCACCGAGCGCGGCGGGTTCGTCGACGGTGAACGCGTGGTCACGCACGCGGACGTCCACCTGAGTCGCGGTTCCGGGGTTCAGCGCGTTGGCGACGCTGAACGAGACGGCGGCGTTGCGAGGGTCGGTGTCGACGGCGGTCTTGGTTCCTTCGATGACATCGGTCAGCGACATCGAGTCTCTCCAGGATCGAGGTGATGGGCAGCGCCCAGCGTGCGGCAACACCGGAATCCGCGCGCGTGATCCCAAGTGGTGAGCATGGAAATACCCTTCGGCCGCCGTGGTTGGTGTTGACCATGAGCATCGGAGTGGCACTCCCGTCCGGAGACACCGCGAACGCCGTCAACATCGTCGACGAACTCGTCACGCAGACCAGTCAGGCCGCCGACGCCGGGCTGACGTCCGTCTGGTTCTCCCAGCGGATGGAGCACGACGCGATCACCGTCGCCGCCCTCGCGGGCCGCGCGGTGCCGGGGATCGCCGTCGGGACCGGCGTCGTCCCGATCTACCCGCGGCATCCGCTGCTGATCGCCGGCCTCGCGCAGACGGCGCAGGCCGCCACCGGGGGCCGATTTGTTCTCGGCCTCGGAACCGGCGCGAAGAACTGGCTGGAACCGGCGTACGGCATCGAGTACCCGCCGCCGATCAAGCACCTTCGCGAGTACCTCACGATCCTCCGTCAGGTGTTCGACGGCGACGAAGTCGACTTCCAGGGCGAGACGGTCCAGGCGCACGCCAAGGGCTTCGCCGCTTCGCTCTCGGTCGCGGGTTCCTCGGACATCCCGGTGATCGTCGCCGCGATGGGGCGCCAGGCGCTGCGCGTCACCGGCGAGCTCGCCGACGGCACGATCCCGTTCCTCGCCGGGCCGAAGGCGCTTTCGGATCTGATCGTCCCGGAGATCACCAAAGCGGCCACCGGCCGTCCGGCACCGCGGATCATCGCGATGGTCCCGGTCGTGGTGACCGACAAACCCGACGAATTCCGCGCCACCGTCGACAGGCAGTACTCGTTCTTCCGCGACATCCCGTCCTATCGCGCGATCTTCGACGTCCAGGGTGTGGATTCCGCCGGTGAACTGGTGATCGCCGGGGACGAGGAGACCGTCGCCGCCGAGCTCCAGCGGTATTTCGACGCCGGGGCGACCGAGGTCGTCGCGACCCAGTCCGGCACACAGAGCTCCGAGGAGCGGCTTCGTACCTGGCGCGTCTTAGGAGATCTCGCCAAGCGCTGACCGCACGTCATGAAAGGGGCGTTCAGGACATTTCTTGTCCTGAACGCCCCTTTCATGACGTTCAGAGGCGAAGTGGCCTTGTTCACAGCGTTCGGATTGTGCATACTCGTGCGCATAGCGAACACAGCTGGAGGTCCCCATGTCCCCTGCCGCGGCCCGTTCGTGGGTGGTCCCGCTCGCCTGGACGGCGGTACTGCTCGACGGATTCGACCTGGTCGTCCTGGGTACGGTGCTGCCCGCCCTGCTCCGTGACCACGTCTGGGGGCTGACCCCGGGTACGGCGTCGGTCATCTCGACGTTCGGCCTGATCGGCATGATGATCGGCGCGATGGCGATCGGCACGATCACCGACGTCATCGGCCGCCGGAAGGCGCTGATCATCGCGGTCGCGGCGTTCTCGGTGTTCACCGCGCTTTGCGCGATCGCGCCCTCGGCGTTCTTCTTCGGGTCGTTCCGGTTCCTCGCCGGGCTCGGCCTCGGCGGCTGTCTCCCGACGGCGATCGCGCTGGTCACCGAGTACGCCCGCAAGGATCGCGGTGGCAGCGCGACCACGACGGTGATGACCGGCTATCACGTCGGTGCGGTGCTCACGGCGTTGCTGGGCATCTGGCTGATCCAGCCGCTCGGCTGGCGTGCGATGTTCGTCGCCGGCGCGCTGCCCGCGCTCGTGCTGGTGCCGCTGATGATCAAGTACCTGCCCGAGTCGGAATCCTTCGTGCGGGTGCGGGAGACACAGGGCAAGTCGGCGGCGAACGTCGTCAGCGGGCTGTTCCGCGGCGGTCTGCTGCGGGCCACCATCGCGTTCTGGGTGACGTCGTTCATGGGACTGCTGCTGGTCTACGGGCTCAACACCTGGCTGCCGGAAATCATGCGCCAGGCCGGGTATCCGCTCGGCGCGGCGCTCGGGCTGCTGCTCACGCTGAACCTCGGCGGTATCGCCGGTCTGCTCGTCGCGGGACGGGTGGCGGACAAGGTCGGCGTGCGGCCGTCGGTGATCGTCTGGTTCCTCGGTGCGGCGGTGTTCCTGGCCCTGCTGAGCGTGAAACTACCCGCGGCCGGCCTGTACGTCGCCGTGTTCCTCACCGGTGGATTCGTGTTCAGCGCGCAGGTCCTCGTGTACGCCTACATCGGCAAGACGTACCCGGACGCTATGCGCGCCACCGGAATCGGCTGGGCGGCAGGCGTCGGCCGGATCGGCGCGATCTGCGGCCCGATCCTCGGCGGTGCGCTGCTGACCGCCGGAATCGCGTACCCCTGGGGCTTCTACGCCTTCGCCGCCGTCGGCGCGCTGGGTGCGGCCGCGGTGACCGGAGTCCGCGTCGGCCGCACCCAGGAGGCAGCTACCCGAGTTCCTTGAGTTCCCGTTCCACGGCGGCCAGTTCCGCTTCGGAGCCCTGCACCTTCGGGCCCGTGAACCACTTACGCGCGGAGGCGAACCACCAGATCGCCGCACCGCCGAGTACGACGAGGAAGGCGATCGGCGTGTAGTTGAAACTGTCGATGGTGATCGGTGATCCCTGCGGGAGCATGAAGAGCACGAAGATGAAGCACACCCAGATGGTCGCGACGATGCCGATCGGCTTGGCCCACTTGCCGAGGTTCCACGGGCCGGGCTCGAAGTCATCGCCCTTACGGACCCGCAGGAACACCGGGATCACGTAAGCGACGTAGAGCCCGACGGTGGCGATCGAGGTCACCGCCGCGTAGGCGGTGAGGCTCCACAGGTACGGCAGTGCCAGCAGGAGCGCGCCGCCCGCAGCCAGCCAGACCGCGTTGGTCGGGGTCTGGGTCCGCTTGTTGATGCGGTGCCAGAACTTCGACCCCGGGATCGCGCCGTCGCGGGCGAACGCGTAGATCATCCGCGAGTTCGCCGTCACCGACGCCATTCCGCAGAAAAGCTGCGCACCGATGCAGATCAGCAGCAGGAACTTGCCGGTGGTCGCGCCGGTCGCGTCGATGAAGATCTGCGCGGGCGGCACCCCGGTCTCCGAACCGACGGCGCCTTCGTAGTTCTGGATGGCGAAGGTGAGGCCGATCAGCAGGATCCAGCCGGCGACCAGGGACACGAGGATCGAGTTGATGATGCCGCGCGGCCCGGCCTTCGCCGCGTTCTTGGTCTCTTCGGTCATATGCGCCGAGGCGTCGTAGCCGGTCAACGTGTACTGCGCCAGCAGCAGGCCGAGCAGGAAGACGTAGACCGGTGACGCCCAGCCGGTGTTGTTCACGAATTCGCCGAAGACGAATGACGCGTCCTGGTGCTTCTCGGGTACGACGATCAGCACCCCGACGATCACCAGCACGCCGAGCAGATGCCACCACACGCTGACGGTGTTCAGCAGCGACACGATCTTGACGCCGAACGTGTTCAGCAGACCGTGGATCACCAGGATGATCGCCAGCAGCAGAATCGTATGGCCCGGCGTCGCGTCGAACCCGAACTGCAGGTCGAGGAAGGCGTTGAGGAACAGCGCCGCGCCGAAGTCGATGCCCGCGGTGACCGCGATCTGCCCGACGAGGTTGAACCAGCCGGTGAACCAAGCCCACGCCGCGCCGTTGCGCGGGGCGAGTTTCGCGGCCCAGTAGTAGAGCCCGCCCGCGGTCGGGTAGCTGGAGCAGACCTCGGCCATCCCCAGTCCGACGAGGATGACGAACAGGCCGACCAGCGGCCAGCCCCAAATCATCGCGGCGGGTCCGCCGGTCTTCATGCCGAACCCGTAGAGGGTCAGGCAACCGGAGAGGATCGAGATGATCGTGAAGGAGACGGCGAAGTTCGAGAAGGTCGACATCGTGCGCCGGAGTTCCTGCGCGTAGCCGAGCTGGTGGAGCCGGGCACTGTCTTCGTCGGCGGGTTCGGCGGCCTGCTTGCCTGAGACATCCATCGGGCACCCACTTAAAAGGTATGCGGACAGACCATTGAGATCCGCCGAAATTAGGCCCGCCGACCTGCGCATGTCAAGGTTCCGTCAAGAAGTGCCCCCAGATGTCATGAGGGGTCCCCATAGGACGAATTTTGTCCTATGGGGACC
>NZ_JBFBBY010000125.1:0-22481 GCF_040682875.1 Amycolatopsis sp. NPDC051071
GACCCCTTCCCTCGGCTGAGCCGAGGGAAGGGGTCCTTCACGCGCCACTGTAGGTACCTAAAACACTCACGACCTCAAAGTGCGGCGCCCACCAGCATGTAGCCCATCCCCAGTCCCATGACCACCCGGCACACCCACCGCGAGACCTGCCCGGCCCCGGTGGAGCCACGCGCCGCGGACACCCCGGCCCGCACCGCGTCCACCGCGAAATACGCCGCCACGGCGCCGAAAGCCAGGGAGAGCCAGAGCGCGGGAGCGACGGCAGCGGCTCCGGGGCCGGACATCACCAGCCACGGCCCGTGTGAGACCTCGCTGTGCGGCATGAACGTCACCATGAGCAGCATCGCCGCGGCGGACAACGCGTGATGCCCGCACGCCGTGTGCCCGGTCCGCCGCCCTCGCCACCACGAGACCGCGAACCAGCCCGCGGTCAGCGCGAGCACCGCCTGCCAGCCGGCGGCGGGAATGGGGCCGCCGACCGGGGACAGCATCGCGATCATGGCGACGACGAGCAGCAGTTCGGCGAGGTCGCCGTTGCGGACCGCCGAGCCGAGTTGTCCGTAGTCCAACCGGACGAGTCTCCGCACGCAGGGCAGGACGAGTACCGCGAACAGCACGGTCAGTGACCACGCGATAACAATTGGTCCAGACATGACACCTCCCGGCCGGTATTTCTCTCACCGTGGCAGGTACCGCTCTAGTACACCATCGGGCAAAGAGGTGATCTCATTCCCTCGTCAGTACGAGTCCGCTGGTCGGGACGCCGGTACCGGCGGTGACCAGTACCCGCGAAGCCCCCTCGACCTGGTTGACGGCGCTCCCGCGCAGCTGCCGGACCCCTTCGGCGATCCCGTTCATGCCGTGGATGTAGGCCTCGCCCAGCTGTCCGCCGTGCGGGTTGAGCGGCAGCTTCCCGTCGAGTTCCAAGGTGCCGCCGCCGATGAAGTCCTTGGCCTCGCCCTTCCCGCAGAAGCCCAGTTCTTCCAGCTGCATCAAGACATAAGGGGTGAAGTGGTCGTACAGCACCGCGAGGTCCATATCGCCGGGCCCCAGACCGGACTGCGCCCACAGCTGCCGTCCGACGACACCCATCTCGGGCAGCGCGGGCAGATCGTCGCGGTAGTAGCTGGTCATCACGTACTGGTCCGGACCACTCCCCTGTGCGGCCGCCGCGATCACGGCAGGCCGGTGCGCCAGGTCGCGCGCCCGTTCGACGCTGGTGATCACCAATGCGACCCCGCCGTCGCTCTCCTGGCAGCAGTCGAGCAGATGCAACGGTTCCGCCACCCAGCGGGACGCCTGATGGTCTTCGAGCGTGATCGGCTTGCCGTAGAACCACGCCTTCGGGTTCGTCGCGGCGCGGGCGCGGTCGACGACGGCCACCCGGCCGAAGTCCTCACTGGTCGCCCCGTACTCGTGCATGTAGCGCCGCGCGAGCATGGCGACCGTCGCGGCCGGGGTCGCGATCCCCATCGGGTAGTGGAACGCGTTGTCGACGCCGGAGGAGTTCACCTGCCCCGCCGCGGCCGGCGACACCTGCCCGAACCGCATCCCGGATCGCTCGTTGAACGCCCGGTACGCGACGACGACGTCCGCGACGCCGGTGGCCACGGCCATCGCGGCCTGTTGCACGGTCGCGGCCGCCGCCCCGCCGCCGTAGTGGATCCGGCTGAAGAACTTGAGTTCGGGGACACCGAGCTCCCGTGCCACCGCGATCTCACTGTTGCCGTCCATGGTGAAGGACACGAGTCCGTCCACATCGGACGCCGCAAGGCCCGCGTCGGCCAACGCCACCGACACCGCTTCCGCCGCCAACCGCAGCTCGCTGCGCCCGGAATCCTTGGAGAACTCCGTCGCACCGATCCCGGCGATCGCGGCCCGCCCGGACAACGTCATCACTCGCCTCCCAGCGTGAGCTCCACGGTCCCGGTCACATGCTCACCAAGACTGTCCACACCGGACACCGAGACCACCACGTCGTCACCGTCGCGTTCCAGTACCCGCCCGGTGAAGGTCAAGGTGTCGTAGGCGTAGCAGGGCACGCCGAGCCGGATCTTGATCGACCGCACGAACGCCTCCGGCCCGGCCCAGTCGGTCACGAACCGCTGCACGAGCCCGGTGTCGGTGAGGATGTTGAGGAAGATGTCCTTCGACCCGCGCCCGACGGCGGCGTCACGGTCATGGTGGACGTCCTGGAAGTCCCGGGTCGCCACGGCCGTGCTGACCACGAATGTCGGCGTGGCCTCGATCGTCAGCGGCGGCAACTCGGTGCCGGCCGAACAGTCCTTCATCGCGCGACCCTCCAAGCGGGCAACGTCAGTTCCTCGTCGACCTTCACGAAAGCGGCTTCCACCGGGAGTCCGATGTGGACAGATTCGGGATCGGCGTCGAGCAGTTCACCCATCACCCGGACGCCTTCCTCCAGTTCGACGAGCGCGACCACGAACGGCAGTTCCTTGCCGGGGACCGGCGGGTGGTGGTGCACCACGTAGCTGTAGACCGTGCCGCGCCCGCACGCGACGACGTGATCCGGCTTGGCGCCGAGGTCGCCGTCCGGCGGCATCGGACCGGGTGGATGCCGCAGGGTCTCACCCCACCGCTGGATCCGCAGTTCCCCTTCACGCAGTCCTGTCCAGAAGAACTCGGTGTCCTTGCTGATCACCGGCCGCAGCACCGGCGCGGACGCCTTGGCGGGTTCGGCACCCGGCGGGCGAAACTTCAGCACACGGAACACCATGTCGGCGACGGCCTCGTCGCCGACATACCAGGTCGTCTTCGTCGTCACGAACCAGCCTTCGCCCAGCGCGGTGCGTTTCGGCCCGACGACACTCTCCAGTTTCGCGGTCGCCTCCACCCGTTCGCCGTGCCGGAGATAGCGGAAATAGTTCTGTTCGGAGTTGGTCGCGACGACCGAGGTGAACCCGGCTTCGTCGAGGACCTCCATCATCGCGCCGAGTGGATCGTCCGACGCCCGCGTCCAGTGCAGCCCGCCCATCGTCCACACCTGTGCCATCGCGGGCGGCGCGACGAGTCCCTGGTGGACACTCTTGGCTGCGAACTCCTCGTCGACGTAGACCGGATTGCGGTCGCCGATGGCCTCGACCCAGTTGTTGACCATCGCCTGGTTGACCGCGTCGCGGGCGGCCCTCGGCGCGGATTCCCCTTGTGCGGCGACGCGTTCGGCCGCTTCCTGGATACTCATCGCGGCACCCTCGGCAGGCCGAGGCCGGCGGTGGCGATCAGCTCGCGCTGGATCTCGTTGACGCCGCCGCCGAAGGTCAGCACCAGATTGCGTTTGGCCACCACGTCCAGCCACAGTGCCAGTTCCGCGGTTTCGGTGTCGGCCTGATCGCCGTGCCGTGCCACGATCTCCTCCAGTCTCCTTGCCAGCCGCTGGATCCGTTCGGAGCCGATGATCTTGGTGGCCGAGGCGTCGGCCACCGCCACCGGCCCGGTCGCCGAGGACGCGGCGACCTGCCAGTTCAGCAGTTCGTTGACCCTCGCGGTCGCGAGTGCTTCCGCGAGCACGGCGCGGACGTCGGGCAGCTGCGACAGGGGGGTTCCGTCCGGTGTCTTCCGGGACGCGGCCCAGTCGCGGACGCGGTCGTGGAGCCCGCCGATGCGCCCGGCGGGGCCGAGCATGACGCGTTCGTGGTTGAGCTGCGTGGTGATCAGCCGCCAGCCCTCGTTCTCCTTGCCCACCAGCATGTCCGCGGGCACCCGGACGTCGGTGTAGTAGGTGGCGTTCACGTGGTGCGCGCCGTCGCAGGTGATGATCGGTGTCCACGAATAACCCGGGTCCCGGGTGTCCATGATGAGGATCGAGATCCCCTTGTGCTTCGGCGCGTCCGGCGCGGTCCGCACGGCGAGCCAGAGGTAGTCGGCGTCGTGACCACCGGTGGTGAAGGTCTTCTGTCCGTTGACGACGTACTCGTCGCCCTCGCGCACGGCGGTCGTCCGCAGCGACGCGAGGTCCGTGCCCGCGTCCGGTTCGGTGTACCCGATGGCGAAATGCACCTCACCCGCCAGGATCTTGGGCAGGAAGAAGGATTTCTGCGCCTCGGTACCGAAAGCCTGCAAGGTAGGCCCGACGGTCTGCAAGGTCACCGACGGCAGCTGGACATCGGCGCGAGCGGCCTCGTCGACGAACAGGTGCTGCTCGATCTCGCCGAAGCCCCGGCCGCCGTACTCTTCCGGCCAGCCGACGCCGAGCCGGCCGTCGCGGCCCATCCGCCGCACGATCTCGCGGTACACCGGGCCGTGCCGCTCGCGCAGCATCGCGCGTCGTTCTTCGGCACTCACCAGACCGGCGAAGTACTTCCGTAGTTCCGAGCGCAATTGTCGTTGCGCCGCGGTCAGTTCGATCAGCATCGTGTCACCCCGCCACCAGTTCGCCCAGCTCGGCCAGCCGATACGAGGCACCGCCGAGGGTTCGTCCGATATCCTTGACCGCCGACGAGAATCGGTGCAGTGGATAGGTTTCGTCCACGCCGATCCCGCCGTGCAGGTGATGGCAGACGGCCAGCGCCTCGGGCGCCTCCTCCGCCAGCCAGTACGCCGCGATGTCGAGTTCCGCTTTCGCGTCGAGCCCCGCCGCGAGCCGCCAGACCGCCGAACGCGCGGCCAGCTGGACGGTGCGTGAAGCCACGTAGACGTCCGCGATCTGTTGCGCCACCGCCTGGAACGCGGCCAGCGGGCGGCCGAACTGCTCGCGCTCGCCGATGTGTTTCGTGGTCAGCGCGAGCGCCCCGGCGACCAGCCCGTCGCCGAACGCGATCGTGCCCGCGAGCGCGAACCGGTGCAGCGTCGCGATCGACTCGCCGGGGCCGCGCCCGTTGAGGAGATCGGCGTCGGTGACGGTCACGGAATCCAGTGTCATCGTGTAGTCCGGTGTACCGGAGGAGGTTCTCGTCGGCGTCAGCGTCACACCGTCGGCTCGGGGGTCGATCAGGAAGACGCCGGTGCCGCCGGGCATCGAGACAGGCGTCAGGATCCGGGTGGCTTCCGCCGCGAAGGGCACGCCGACCTTCACCCCGCTCAGCCGCCAGTCCCCGGCCGACTCGGCCGCGGTGACGGGCCGGGTGGTGAACGGCGCGGACGGCTCGTGCAGTGCGGCCGTGAGCACCGATTCCCCCGCCGCGACCGGCGGCAGCAGGGCCGCGCGCTGATCCGGGCCACCCAGCGCCGCGACCGGCAGGACACCGAAGGCCAGCGACGCGACCGCGGGCGCCGTCGAGGCGACGCGGCCGAGTTCGGTCAGGACCAGCGCGACTTCGGCGACGCCGAGACCGTCACCGCCGAGTTCGGCCGGCAATGCCAGCGCGAGCAGACCGGCGTCGGCGAGCGCGCGCCAGGTCTCGGCGGGTTCGCGCTCCTTGCCGAGCACGCGCGCGGTCAGCGCGGTGACCTCGGTCTGCGTCTCGTCGAACTGGAAGTCCACACTGGCTCCTCACCGGGCCGGACGGGCACAATACTGAAACCTGTTCTAGTCTTATCCGGAAGGCGGCCGGACGGCAACCCCTCGAGAAACGGCGGCAGCGCATGGCAAGGACCCCGCTGAGCGGTGCGGGCCGGCACGCCACGCGGCGGCTGGTCACCGTGCCCGCGACCACGGACCTGCCGCGCCCCGAGCCGTTGTCGCTGTGAACCGGCCGATGCCGAGCGCGTCGGCCACCGCGATCACGTCGTCACGGCAGGCCATCGAATGCAGCAGGACGATCGCGGGTGCGTCGCGCGGACCGGTGTCGACCACGACGGTCGGACCCCGGCCGGGCCGGCCGGGCACGCGGCCCGCGTACTGCGGGCAAGTGAGTTCGCCCCCGCTCTGCCGGCGGCGGTCACTTCGGCGCACGCGCGGCTTTGAGCAGCTCTCCGAGAGCTTCCGGGAAGAGGTCGGCGAGCGGCCACAGATCGCCGGTGAGTTCGCGGGCCCCGAGCAGGCCGACGTCGACCCGGCCGGCGTTGGACAGCACGGTGACGTTGAGCCCGGCGCCGTGGAACACCGGCCCGAGCGGGTAGAGCCCGGTGATCTCGCAGCCCAGCAGGTAGAGCGGCATCGGCGGACCCGGCACAGTGGACACCACCAGGTTGTGCACCACCGGATGCCGTTCGGCGAGGCGCAGCGCCGAATAAGCGCGTACCGCGAGGCCGAACATGGTCGCCGCCGAGAATTGCGCCCAGTCTCCGAGCATGTCGGCGTCGATGTCGTAGTGGTGATCCTTGGACAGCCGGTTCGACTCCGCGAGCATGAACACGCGCGCGGCGGGATCCTCCAGATGGGTGGGCAGCGACGCGAAGAACGCCGAGACCTTGTTGCTGCC
This sequence comes from Amycolatopsis sp. NPDC051071, assembly GCF_040682875.1. Lineage (NCBI taxonomy): Bacteria > Bacillati > Actinomycetota > Actinomycetes > Pseudonocardiales > Pseudonocardiaceae > Amycolatopsis > Amycolatopsis sp. NPDC051071. Next base: position 6,321 of record NZ_JBFBBY010000125.1, read on the forward strand.
GTGTTCACGTTCGGTGCGTTCATGCACCGACACCGGCACAGTCGCCACCAGCGGATCCTCCGGCAGTTCACCCCGCTCCCGCAGGAATTGCCGCAGGGCACCGGAAACGACGGCGAGGACGACGTCGTTCACCGTCACCCCGAAGGTATTCTTCACCTGTTTGACCTCGTCGAGGTCGAGGGAGGCGTAGGCGACGCTGCGATGCGCGGTGATCGTCCCGTTGAACGAGGTGCGCGGCGCGGTGAACGGCACAGGCATTCCCTTGCCCTGCAACGCCTTCCCGAGCCATCTCGGCACGAGACCGAGCAGGTCGGGGAGCAGTTTCACCACCTCGGCCGGGCTCTTCACGAACGACGTCAGCCCCGCGCCGAGGAGTGCGCGCCTGCCCGGAACGCCCGCGTTGCGGCGTTCGTCCCGCGCGATCTCCGGCGGCGGGGCGTCCGGTTCGAGGCCGGCGAGATAGGTGATCAGGCTGGCGCCGCTGACACCGTCCACACTGGCGTGATGCATCTTCAGCAGGACCGCGATCCCGCCGTCCGCCAGGCCTTCGATGACGTGCAGCTGCCATAGCGGCTGCGAACGGTCCAGCCGTTGTCCCGCGATGTGGGCGCAGAGTTCGGCCAGTTCCCGCCGGTCCCCGGGCGCGGGTACGCCGATCCGGTGAACATGGGCTTCGAGATCGAAATCCTCGTCCTCGATCCACACCGGGTGGGTGAGGTTCCAGAGTGGATTGTGCAGCTTGCGCCGGAATGCCGGGATCAAGGCCACCCGTTCGGCCAGTTTCTCCTTGAAGCGCTCGAAATCGTAGCCGCCGGGCATGGTCGAACCGGCCAAGGTGAGCAGCCCGCACACGTGCAGGACCTGGGCCGGTGTCTCCAAATAGAGGAAACTCGCGTCCAGACCACTCAATCTCTGCATAAGTGTCACCCTAGGCGAACTCTGCAACCGGTTCTACGTCGTCACCCGGCGGTAGGATCGGTCCCCATGCAGCCGAGTTTCGTCCTCCGACAGGCACTCCAGCTCGCGCTCACCGCGAACGCGCTCAAACCGCCACGCGGCGCCAGGACGGCCGTTCCGGCGTTCTTCGCGGGCTGGCTCACGGGGGAACTCGCCCCGCATCTGCTCGCGCTGACCGCTGCCGACACCGCCGCACACGTCGCACGCCACGGGAGCAAATCGAGCAAGGCGGGCCTCACGCTGGCGGCCGCGTCGGCGGCCGGGCTCGGCACGCTGATCGCGCAGTCCCAGCGGGCTCGCGGCGAGATCGAGACCGCGCTCACCGAAGGCATCGGGACGGCCTACACCGAGGAGCTGGACCATCCGCCGAGCCCGACCGACCTCGCGACGCCGTGGGGCCAGCTGGCCATGCCGTTCCGTATGCGTGACCCGGAGGTGCGCCGCGAACGCGACATCGCCTACGCGCCCGGCGGCAAGCGGTTCCTGCTGGACGTCTACTCCCCGCGCGAGCCGGTCACCGGCGCGCCGATCCTGCTGCAAGTGCACGGCGGCGCGTGGGTGATCGGCAACAAGGACCAGCAGGGCCTGCCACTGATGCTGCATATGGCCAAACGCGGCTGGGTCTGCGTCGCGATCAACTACCCGCTCTCCCCCGCCGCCCGCTGGCCCGCGCACATCGTCGCGGCGAAGCGGGCGCTGGCCTGGATCCGGGAGAACGCCGGGTCCTACGGCGGCGACCCGTCGTTCGTCGCCGTCACCGGCGGCTCGGCGGGCGGGCATCTCGCGGCGCTGCTGGCACTGACCGCGAACGACCCGGCACTGCAGCCGGACTTCGCCGAGGCCGACACCAGCGTCCAGGCATGCATTCCGCACTACGGCGTGTACGACTTCGCCGCCACCACGGGTCACCGCTCCAGCAAGGAGCGTCTGAAGACACTGATCGCCCGGCACGTCTTCGCACCCGATAAGGACCCGGAACACTTCCTCGACGACTACATCGCCGCCTCGCCACTGGACCGGATCACCGACGACGCGCCACCGTTCTTCGTCATCCACGGCGTCCACGACTCACTGGTCCCGGTCGGCGAGGCCCGCGAGTTCGTGCGACGGCTCCGGGAGAAGTCGAAGCGCGAGGTCGCCTACGCGGAGATCTCCGGCGCACAGCACGCCTTCGACGTCTTCCCGTCGATCCGCAGCGCGCATGTGGTCCGCGGGGTGGAGCGGTTCCTGGAATGGTCGTATCGCACCTGGCGGCGCCGTCAGGGCGGGTAGGTCAGCGGCGATTCGGGTTATTGAGGGGTAAGCCAAACGTGCCGCCTCCGGGCGAGGTGGTGCCTGGGGTGGCGCGGCACCGCACCCGCGTGCTCAAGCACGCGAGTTACGTGCTCAAGCACGCGAGTCACGCCTTCAAGCACGTGAGATCCGTCTTTAAGCACGCGAGTTACGTTCCTGAGCACGCATGTTACGTTCCTGAGCACGCGAGTCACCCCTTCGCCCTGGCCGCCGACCCCGCGAACAAGTCGGTCGCAGCGAGCCCGGACACCACGCCACGTTTGGCTTACCCCTCAATAAAACACTCATTGCCACTCACGAGGCTCGAGGTCAGGGCGGGTAGATCACGTCCGTCGGTCGGGTGGACGGAGGACCGTCGACGCGCCAGCCCTCGCCGTCGCGCACGAAGCGGTACCAGCGTTCGTCACGGCCGTAGCGCAGTTGCAGGTCGCCCTGGGTGATCCGGTTCCGCCAGGTCCTCGGCTCCCCAGGCAGACCGGATTCGGCCAGATCCGCCTTGGCCCGCGCGAGCGGGGCCGCCGACGGCCGCCAGACCTCCCGGATCACCGCCACCCCGCCCCGGCCTGCCTCACGCCAGGCCTGCGCCCACAGAGCCAGGTCCTTCACCGGGACCTGCGCGGCGTCGGCGAGATCGGCGAGCGCGTCCGGCTCCCCGGTCGCCGCCCGGCGGGCCAAATCCTCCTGGAACGACAGTTCTTCCGGTACGCGTTCCGGCCCCATGACCAGCAGTTCCCAGGCCCGCGCGGCGGCGTCGGCGGCGAGTTCGGCGAAAGTGTCGCTGCTCCAGCCGGTGCGATGCGGCGGATCGACGTCGAGGACGGCGGGCGGCCCGACGGTGCCGGGGACCGCGAGCCGGGGCGGCAGTGCGGCGATCCGCCGGGTGTAGGCGCGTTTCGGATCCACGCCCGGCGCGGAGGGCGCGCGTACCCGCTTGCCGGGCGCGCTCGCGGGCGTCCGGCGTGCCCGCAACTCGGCGAGCACGGCCTCCCTCGGGCGGCCGCGCAGCAGGAACAGCACGAACGGATCGGCGTCGACCTCCTCCGCGACCAGGTAGTAGACCGCGGCGACGTGTTTGCACGGGTTCGCGCTGTCCGGGCACGAACACTTCGGCCGCAGATCACCGGGGCCGGGCAGCAGATCCGCCCCGGCGGCCCGCGCGTCTTCGGCCAGCTCACCGGGTAACTCGCCGTCGAGAAGGGCCGCGACGTGCCCGAGCCGGGAGCCGACCATGGCGAGCAGGTTCTCCCACTGCTTGTCGGCGAACGCCCGCATATGGATGGTCACCCGGTACGGAACCGCCCGGCTGCCCTGCACCCAGGCCGTCACCTCGCCGGTGCCGACCACCAGCTTGCTGACCGTGCCCTTGCGCGCGTACGTCCGGCCGCGCGGCAGGCGGTTCGGGTCGAGGCTGGCGCGGTCTTCCAGCGCCTCGACCCACGCCTTGCCCCACCACGTGTTGCCGAAGGTGCGCCGCTTCCGCCCGGTCGCGCCACGCATCAGGTCTCCCCGAGCCGGACGAGGTCGGCGAGTTCGTCGTCGGACAGGTCGGTGATCCAGTTCTCGCCCGCGCCGATGACCGAGTCGGCCAGCCCGCGTTTGGTCTCCAGCATCGTGGCGATGCGCTCTTCGAGCGTGCCCTCGGCGATCAGCCGGTGCACCTGGACCGGCCGGTCCTGCCCGATCCGGTACGCGCGGTCGGTCGCCTGGTCCTCCACCGCCGGATTCCACCAGCGGTCGTAGTGGATCACGTGGGTGGCCTTGGTCAGGTTGAGCCCAACACCACCCGCCTTGAGCGACAGCAGGAACACCGGCACCTCGCCGGCCTGGAACCGGGCGACCATGTCCTCGCGGTCCTTCGGTGTGCTCGACCCGGACAGCAGCATCGTCGGCAGCCCGCGTTCGGCCAGCCGCTTCTCCAGCAGACGGCACAGTTGGACGTATTGGCTGAACACGAGCACGCTGTCGCCCTCGTCGAGGATGACGTCGAGCAGTTCCTCGAAGGCGGCGAGTTTGCCGGAGCGGCCGTGCAGCACGCCGGGTTCCTTGAGGTATTGCGCCGGATGGTTGCAGATCTGCTTGAGCTCGGTGAGCAGTTTGAGCACTTGCCCGCGCCGGGCCGCCCCGTCCAGTTCACGGATCATCGCGAGGTTCTCCCGGACCACGGCCTCGTACAGCGTCGTCTGCTCGGCGGTGAGCGGGACGAACCGGTCGGTCTCGGTCTTGCGCGGCAGTTCGGGCGCGATATCCGGGTCGGTCTTCTTGCGGCGCAACAGGAACGGCCGCACGGTCGCGGCGAGCCGTTCGGTCGCCGCGGTGTCCCGGTCGCGTTCGATGGGGCGGGCGACCTTACGCCGGAACCCGTCGAGCGAGCCGAGCAGTCCCGGTGTCGTCCAGTCCACGATGGACCACAGTTCGGTGAGCCGGTTCTCCATCGGCGTCCCGGTGAGCGCGACCTTCGCGGCGGCCGGGATCTTCCGCAGTTCCTTGGCGGTGACCGAAAGCGGGTTCTTGACGTGCTGCGCCTCGTCGGCGGCGATCATCCCCCAGTTTACTTCGGACAGTGATGCGCGATCCCGGCGGAGGACGCCATACGTGGCGAGCACGACCTCGTCCGGCGCGACCTCGTCGAGATGCCGTCCGCCGCCGTGGAACCGGCGCACCGGGATGTCCGGGGCGAACCGGGCGAACTCGCGTTCCCAGTTGCCCAGCAGTGAAGTCGGGCAGAGGACGAGCGTGGGACCTTCCTGCTGCGGACGGCGATACAGATGGAGGGAGATGAGCTGGATCGTCTTGCCCAGCCCCATGTCGTCGGCGAGGCAGGCGCCGAGGCCGAGTCCGGTCATCGTCGCGAGCCACGACAGACCCGCCCGCTGATACGGCCGCAGGGTGGCCCGCAGCTCGGCGGGCTGCTCGATCGGTTCGGCGGCGGAGTCACGGATCCGCTGGAGCAGCCCCGTCAGCGCCGACGGGGCGGTGAACGCGATCTTCTCGCCGTCCAGCTCCAGTTCACCGGTGAGCGCGGCGGCCAGCGCCTCGGCGCCAGAGAGCTTCTTCGCCCGGTGAGCACGCACCTTCGCGATCAGGCGCGCGTCGACCTTGACCCACTTGCCACGCAACCGCACCAGCGGCCGTTTCGCCTCGGCGAGCGCGGTGACCTCGGCGTCGGTGAGTTCCTCGTCCCCGAGGCTCATCCGCCACCGGAACTGCAGGAGGCTCTTGAGCGTGAACTCGGGCCCGGTGACCTTGCCGGGCGTCTGCGTCGCACTCGCCTTGGCCTTGAGTTCGCCCGAGAAGAGGTCCTTCGGCCACTGCACTTCGATGCCGGCGCCACCCAGCGCAGCGTCGCCGTGTGTCAGCAGGTCGACGACCTCGTCGTACTCCAGTTCCAGCCCGGTCGGCGCGGCCGACCGCAGCATCCGGCCGAGTGGCGTCCACGCACGGGCACCTCTCCGCAGGCCGAGCAGCAACTGCGTCTCGACCTGCTCGCCCATCCGCTCCAGCACCGCGTCTGGCGCGTCCCACAGCGTCGCCGCCTCGACGATCAGGCTCGGATCCGCCGCGCTCCGCACGGCGAGGACGGCGGCGAAGGTGGGCTCTTCTTCAGGGTTTTCGGGCTCGTGGACCTCCATCCGCAGCACCAGATGGGCGCCGTGCGCCTGGCGGGCGCTCAATTCCGCGAGCCAAGCGGCACCGTCCGGCCCGACCAGCGTCGGCTCGGGTGACGCGAACGCCGGGCCGCCTGCCGAGACACTCGCGGCGGGCGTGCGCACCAGCACATCCGCTGTCGCGTCCCAGAGCGCCCGGATCAACGACTCCGGCGAATGCAGCCGGATCCGCTTCAGCCCGGACAACGGCAGCGCGTGCGCCTCGGGCGGCAGCGCGGCGGCTAGCCCGCGCAACTGCTCCTCGTCGGCGACGTCGAGCGGGCCGACCCGCCACGAATCCACCCCACCGGGTGAGGCCGCGGGCAGCAGCCTGCCGCGGGCGATGAGGTTCACCCCGGCCTCGACGGCGGCCGACCACGCCGCGATGGCCGGACTCAGCTCCCCTTCGGCCGTCAGCAGCCGGGGAATCGCGCATGACAACGGGACGAGCGCCGCGTCGACCTTCGTACGCCGGAAGACCTTTCCCACCGGCAGCACGAGTTCGATCGCGGTGTCACCCGCCACGCCGTCTCCCCAAAGCGCCAGCACTCCGTCCCGCGGGGGATCCGAGGGGACGAAGGTGGCTTGGGTTCCTGTTCCGAACTCCACGACCCGCACGCTAGAGGACGGGACCGACAGACGGCCTGCGGCCCGTGTCATGAAAGGGTCTTTCAGGACACAAAACGTCTTGAAAGACCCTTTCATGACACCTGGCGGGGCCGTGACAGGAACTTTCAGAGCACGCCCTTCAAGACCGCGGCAACCCCAGCAACCGTTCGGCCGTCAGCGACAGCAGCACCTGCGTGGTCCCGCCCGCGATGCTGAGACACCGCGTCAGCAGGAACTCGTGCTGCGCGGGATCACCGGCCACGAGCGCGTCCTCGCCAAGGCACTCCAGCGCGAATTCCGCCACCGCCTGCCGGTGCCGGACACCCAGCAGCTTCCGGACGCTCGACTCGGCGCCAGGGTCCTGGCCGTCGAGCCGCCGCAGCGTCGCCCGCAGGTCCAGCACCGAACACGCGCTCCCCTCCGCGATCAGCCCGCCGAGCCGGTCGGCGTCGGCGTCGGCACCGAGCGTGGCGAGCAGGTTTTCGACGCCCTCCCCCACCGCGGATCCGCTGCCGAGCGCGACGCGTTCGTTCGCCAGTGTCGTCCGCGCGAGCCGCCAGCCGCCGTCGACCTCGCCGACCACCCCGGCGTCCGGCACGAACACGTCGTCGAGGAAGACCTCGTTGAACACGGCGTCGCCGGTGATCTCGCGCAGCGGGCGGGTGCTGATCCCGCCGGTGGTCATGTCGACGAGGAAGTACGTGATGCCCCGATGTTTCGGCGCGTCCGGGTTCGTACGCGCGAGGCAGATCGCCCAATCGGCTTCCCGCGCCAGCGACGTCCACACCTTCTGGCCGTTCAGCAGCCAGCCGCCGTCGACGCGCCGCGCCGTCGTGCGGAGCGACGCGAGATCGGAGCCCGCTTCGGGCTCGCTGAACAGCTGGCACCAGGTGATCTCGCCGCGCAGGGTGGGCGCGGCGAAGCGTTCGCGTTGCTCCGGCGAGCCGTGTTCGAGCAACGTCGGAACCGCCCAGGACCCGATGACCAGGTCGGGACGGCGGATCCCGGCGTCGGCGAGCGCGGCGTCGATCCGCAGCTGCTCGGCGGCCGTCGCGCCCCGGCCGTAGGGCGCGGGCCAATGCGGCGCCAGCAGTCCCGAATCCGCCAGCGCGATCCGCCGTCCATGCTCGGGCAACGCGGCGATTTCACTGACCAGGTCACGAAGTCCGGCGTCTTCACCGACGTCGACACCCAACGTCCGGCGGTCACCGCGGACGGCGAGTTCGGCCGCGCGGCGACGCCAGCGTGCCGAGCCGCCGAGCCACTGTCGCAACGCCAGGGCACGCCGAAGATAGAGGTGCGCGTCATGCTCCCAGGTGAACCCGATACCGCCGAGGACTTGAACGCAGTCCTTCGCGTTGGCCACGGCCGCGTCGAGGGCATAAGCCGCCGCCGTGGCCGCCGCGAGCGGGTGCTGGGCCGGATCGTCGGCAGCCCTCGCCGCGTCCCACGCGAGCGCGTCGGTGGCTTCGGCCCGGCCCAGCATCTCCGCGCAGAGATGCTTGATCGCCTGGAATGACCCGATGGGACGACCGAATTGTTCCCGTACCTTCGCGTACTCGACGGCGGTCCGGAGACACCATCGGGCGATCCCGGCGGCTTCGGCGGCACCGAGTGTCGCGGCGTAAGTGTCGACGGGCAGCGACGGGAAAACCGCTTCGGGTGTCACGCTCGTGCACCGGACGCGGCCTGCCGGGCGGGAGACGTCGAACGGGTCACACTGCTCGATGTCCACACCGGACGCCCCGGGCGGAATGAGCGCGGAGACGTCGCCGGCGGACACCAGCAACCATGCCGACGGGTGAACGTCGAGCGCTGGTCCCGACTCTCCGTCGACGACCGAATCGACGACGAGGAAATCCGGGCCGAGTACGACGGTCAGCAGTTCGGTCCCGTCCGCCAGTCCGGGCAGGATTTCTTTGGCCGCTTGGGGAACCGTCGCGAGCAACGCGCCGCCTAACGCCGTCCCGAGTACGGGTCCTGGCACGAGTGCTTCGGCCGCCGCCGCGAGCCCCGCGGCGAGATCGGCGAGTGTCCCGCCCGCGCCCCCGACGTCCTCGGGAATCGCGACGCCGAACAAGCCGAGTTCCGCGAGCCCCGGCGGCGGCTCGGCCGTGTGGCCGGCACGGACGGCGTCGACCGGCCGGGCGGAGGCCGCCCACGCCCGGATCGACGCGGCCAGCGCCGCCTGTTCCTCGGTGATCGCGATCGACACTGGTGGGACCTCCTCGCGGTGACCTACCCGCGAGTGTAGAACGTGTTACAGTTTCTTGCCCAGTGGGTCGTGACTTGAACAGTTCGTCCGCTTAGGTACGCTACGCGGAGAAAGTGGAACAAGTTCCGAAGATCGGTTTGAAGGGGGCGTGGCGATGCCAGGGAAGGCCAAGGCACCCACGGGCGCGAAGGCGCGTAGTGGCAACGGTCTCTCCGCACTGAGCGGCGACGAACTCGGCTCCGCGGCACAACGCGACCGGCGCCGCCGCATCATCGACGCGACATTGACACTCGCCTCGAAGGGCGGATACGACGCCGTCCAGATGCGCGCCGTCGCCGAGAAGGCGGACGTCGCGCTCGGCACGCTGTACCGCTACTTTCCCTCGAAGATCCACCTGCTTGTTTCCGGGTTGGCCCGTGAATTCGAGCGCGCACAAGAGAAACTCGAACGCGCCACCATCCCCGGTGACACCCCGAGCGAGCGGCTGATGTTCGTCCTCGGCCGCAACACCCGGCTGATGCAACGCGACCCGCACCTGACCGAGGCCATGGTGCGTGCGTTCATGTTCGCCGACACCACCGCGGCCGCCGAGGTCGAACAGGTCGGACGGCTGATGGAGAACATGTTCGCCAAAGCCATGGGCATCGAGGACCCGACCGAGGCCGACCGCGACATCTTCCACGTCGTCGCCGACGTCTGGATGGCGAACCTGGTCGCCTGGGTGACGCGTCGCGCGTCGGCTGCCGACGTCGCGAACCGGCTGGAACTCTCGGTGCACCTGCTGCTGGACAAGAGCGTCTGACGCCCCCTGCCAGAGGCGAGACCGTGTTGCGAAGGCACCAATGCCATGAACGGCCCGTTACTCGCGAATTACGGGCCGTTCATGGCATTACGACCACCCCTCAAGCGGTCAGCTTAGGCAGCACATCCCGCCCGAAGGTCTCGATGAACTCGTCCTGGTTCCGCCCCACGTTGTGGACGTAGATCCGGTTGAACCCGGCGTCGACGTACTTCTGCAGTGCCGCGCGGTGCACGTCCGGATCGGACGAGACGACCATGCGGCCCTCGAAGTCCTCACGCCGCACCAGTTTCGCCATCTGCGCGAAGTCGAACGGCGAGCGGATGTCGGCCTTCGGGAACTTCATCCCGCCGTTGGGCCACTGGTCCATCGCGTTGGCCCACGCCGTCTCGTCGTCCTCGGCCCACGACAGGTGCACCTGCAGCAGCTTCGGCATCGTGTCCGGGTCCTTGCCCGCCTTGCGCGCGCCGGTGCCGAAGTTGTCGAGGATTCCCGCCAACTTCTCGATCGACGCACCCGGTGTGATCAGCCCGTCCGCGAGTTCGCCGGTCTTGCGCGAGGTGTACGGGCCCGCCGACGCGATGTAGATCGGCGGCGGCTCGTCCGGCAGCGTCCACAGACGAGTGGTGTGCAGTTTGAAGAACTCGCCGCTGTGCTTGACGTCCTTGCCGGTGAACAGCTTCCGGATGACCTCGAGCGCCTCGAACATCCGCCGGACGCGTTCGGGTGCTTCGGGCCAGTAGCCGCCGATGATGTGTTCGTTGAGTGCTTCGCCGGAGCCGATGCCGAGCCAGGTCCGGCCCGGGTAGGTCGCTTCCAGCGTCGCGGCGGCCTGGGCGACCATCGCCGGGTGCAGCCGGAACGACGGGCAGGTCACGCCCGGTCCGAGATCGCCGGTGGTGTTCTCCGCCAGCGAGGCGAGCACGCTCCATACGAAGGACGCTTCACCCTGCTGGGGGACCCAGGGCTGGAAGTGGTCGGCGGCCATCTGGCCGGAGAACCCGTGCTGTTCGGCCAGCGCCGCCAGCCGGATCGACTCACGCGGCGAGAACTGCTCGAGTGCCGCGGCCAAGCCGATTTGAACCTCAGTCACGCCTGCTGCTCCTTTCGAAAGCTCTCGGCGACCTTCGCGTACTGGTCGAGTCGCTCCAGTGTCGCCGCTTCCGGCTCGGTCGGCAGGAAGAACGTCGCCTCGTCGACGCCCCCGCTCACCAACGCACGCAGCGCGTCCTCCTCGGGAGAAGCACCGAAGGCGGAGAACTTGAGGCCGGTGCGACCCTGGTCGGCCAGCCACTGCCTTGCCTGACGAAGTTCCTCCGGCGGGGTGTGGGCGTGGGGCAGCCAGCCGTCGCCGTACGTGGCGATCCGCTGCATCGCCTTCTCCCCCGCACCACCGATGTAGATCGGCGGATGCGGCTTCTGGACCGGCTTCGGCCACGCGAAGATCGGATCGAAGTCGACGTGCTTGCCGTGGAACTCGGCCTCGTCCTTGGTCCAGATCTCCTTCAGCGCCGCGAGCTGCTCGTCGACCAGCGCACCCCGCGTCCGCGGATCCGTGCCGTGATTGCGCATTTCCTCCCGGTTCCAGCCGACGCCGACGCCGAAGACGAACCGTCCCCGCGAAACCAGGTCCAGCGAAGCGACCTCCTTCGCCGTGTGGATGACGTCGCGCTGCTGCAAGAGCGCGACACCCGTGCCCAGGATCAAGTTCGACGTGGCCCCGGCCGCCGCGGTCAGCGCGACGAACGGGTCCAAAGTCCGGTAGTACACGCGCGGCAGATCGCCGCCGCCCGGATACGGCGTCTCCCGGCTGACCGGGATATGCGAATGCTCCGCGATGTGCAGCGAGCTGAACCCGCGCTCCTCGGCGGCGGCGGCGAGGACGTCCGGCCTGATGCCTTCATCGGTGATGAAGGTGGCGATTCCGATCTCCATGTCCCGTAACTACCCGGCCACACCCCGCGATATTCCCGCACCGCTAGACGTTGCGGCGGTACTGGCCACCCACCTCGAAGAACGCCTCGGTGATCTGGCCGAGCGAGCACACCCGCGCCGCGTCCATCAGCACGCCGAACAGGTTCCCGCCCCGGGTCGCCGCCTCACGCAGCGTCTTGAGCGCGACCTGCGCGTCGGCGTGGTGCCGGTGCTGGAAGTCCTCCAGCCGTCGCAGCTGCGAAACCTTCTCGTCCTCGGTCGCCCGCGCGAGTTCGACCTCGACGTCGTCCTCGCCGCCGTTCGGGTTGCGGAAGGTGTTGACACCGATGATCGGCAGGGTGCCGTCATGCTTCTGGCGTTCGTAGAGGATCGACTCGTCCTGGATCTTGCCGCGCTGGTAGCCGGTCTCCATCGCGCCGAGCACGCCGCCGCGCTCCGAAATCCGGTCGAATTCCAGCAGGACGGCCTCTTCGACCAGCTCGGTCAGCTCGTCGATGATGAACGAGCCCTGCAACGGGTTCTCGTTCTTCGACAGGCCCCATTCCTTGTTGATGATCATCTGGATGGCCATCGCACGCCGCACCGAACTCTCCGACGGCGTCGTGATCGCCTCGTCGAAGGCGTTGGTGTGCAAGGAGTTGGCGTTGTCGTACAGCGCGCACAGCGCCTGCAGCGTGGTGCGGATGTCGTTGAAGCTCATCTCCTGCGCGTGCAGCGAACGCCCGGAGGTCTGCACGTGGTACTTGAGCTTCTGCGACCGCTCGTTGGCGCCGTAGCGCTCCCGCATCGCGACGGCCCAGATCCGGCGCGCGACCCGGCCCAGCACCGAGTACTCGGCGTCCATCCCGTTGGAGAAGAAGAACGACAGGTTCGGCGCGAAGTCGTCGATGCTCATCCCGCGCGCGAGGTAGCTCTCGACGTAGGTGAAACCGTTCGACAGGGTGAAGGCCAGCTGCGAGATCGGGTTCGCCCCGGCCTCGGCGATGTGATAGCCGGAGATCGACACCGAATAGAAGTTCCGGACGCCGTGCTCGATGAACCATTCCTGGATGTCGGCCATCATGCGCAGGCTGAACTCGGTGGAGAAGATGCAGGTGTTCTGCCCCTGGTCCTCCTTGAGGATGTCCGCCTGCACGGTGCCGCGGACGTTGCGCAGCGCCCATTCCCGCAGTTCGGCGGCCTCGGCTTCGGACGGCTCGCGGCCGTGCTCGGCCTTGAACGCCTCGACACGCTGGTCGATCGCGGTGTTGAGGAAGAACGCGAGGATCGTCGGCGCCGGGCCGTTGATCGTCATCGACACCGACGTGCTCGGCGACGTCAGGTCGAAGCCGCCGTAAAGTACCTCCATGTCCTCGAGCGTCGCGATGGAGACGCCGGACGTGCCGACCTTGCCGTAGATGTCGGGGCGGGTGTGCGGATCGTGCCCGTACAGCGTCACGGAGTCGAACGCGGTCGAAAGGCGCTTGGCCTCGGAATCGGCCGAGAGCAGCTTGAACCGCTTGTTCGTGCGGAACGGATCGCCCTCGCCGGCGAACATCCGCGCCGGGTCCTCGCCCTCGCGTTTGAACGGGAAAACACCGGCGGTGTAAGGAAAGTATCCAGGAAGGTGCTCACGACGCAGGAAGGAGAGCAGCTCGCCGGACTCGGTGTAACGCGGCAGGGCCACGCGCGGGACGCGGTTGCCGGAGAGCGTCTCGCGCCAGAGCTGGGTATGCAGTTCCTTGTCGCGGATCTTCACCACCAGCTCGTCCGCACGGTAGGACTCGGCGAGCTCTTGGAAACGCGACAGCAGATTTGCCGTCTCACCGTCCACATCGGACTCGGCGGCGGCGAGGAGCCCGTCGAGCGCGTCGGTGCTCGCGTCGACGGCGGCCAGCGCCTCCTTGGCGGCGGCGAGGTGTTCGTGCCGGCGCAGCGCGGCGACCTGCTGCTCGGTCTTGGCGTGATAGCCGCGGACGGTGTCGGAGATCTCCGCGAGATAGCGGGTCCGGTTGGCCGGGATGATCGTGCTGGCGTCGGTGGACACCTTGCCCTCGACCTTCGGGAGCACACCCGGCGAAACGGTCAGGCCGCGCTCGGCGAGGGTGTCACGCAGGTGCTGGTACAGCGCGGTGACGCCGTCGTCGTTGAACTTCGCGGCACTGGTGCCGTAAACCGGCATGTCCTCGGGCGAGGAGCTGAACGCCTCGCGGTTGCGGACGAGCTGGCGCGCGACGTCACGGCGGGCGTCCTCGGCGCCGCGACGCTCGAACTTGTTGATCGCCACCGCGTCGGCGAAGTCGAGCATGTCGATCTTCTCCAGCTGCGACGCCGCGCCGAACTCCGGCGTCATGACGTACAGCGACTGGTCCACGTAGTCGACGATGCCGGCGTCACCCTGGCCGATACCCGGGGTCTCGACGATCACCAGGTCGAAACCCGCGGCCTTGCAGGCAAGGATCGACTCCGAAAGCCCGGTGGGGATCTCGCCGCTGGTGGTCCGCGTGGCCAGCGAACGGAAGTAGACGGGGCTGCCGTCAAGGCAGTTCATCCGGATCCGGTCGCCGAGCAGCGCTCCCCCGCCCTTGCGGCGCGACGGGTCGACGGCCAGCACGGCGATGCGGAGCTTGTCCTCCTGATCCAGCCGGAACCGGCGGATCAGCTCGTCGGTGAGCGACGACTTGCCGGAACCACCCGTTCCGGTGATGCCGAGGACCGGCGTCGTCCGCGCCTTGGCGGCTTCGGCGATCTTGTCCAGCCATTCCTGCGGCAGTGCCTCACGCTGGAGCTGGGTGATGACGCGGGACAACGCGGGAATGTCGCCCGAAAGCAGTTTGTCCAGCGACCCGGGCGACTGCGCGGACAGGTCCGTGTCGCAGGCCTTGATCATCAGGTTGATCATGCCCGGGAGGCCCATCTCGTAGCCGTCTTCCGGCGAGAAGATCCGCGCGACGCCGCGTGAGTGCAGCAGGTCGATCTCCTCGCGGACGATGACGCCGCCCCCGCCGCCGAACACCTTGATATGCCCGGCGCCGCGCTCGTTCAGCAGCTCGACCAGGTAACTGAAGTATTCGACGTGCCCGCCCTGATAGGCGCTGATGGCCACGCCCTGGACGTCCTCGGCGATGGCCGCCGTGGCGACCTCGTCGACCGACCGGTTGTGCCCGAGGTGCACGACCTCCGCACCCTGCGACTGCAGGATGCGCCGCATGATGTTGATGGACGCGTCGTGCCCGTCGAAGAGACTCGACGCCGTCACGAAGCGAACTGGGTTCACGGGCCGGTGCAGGTCGCTGCTCATCCCTCCAAAATACTAGGACTTCCTACTATTTTAAACCCATCTACGCGCGTGACGGCGCTCTCACTCGTCCTTGACAGATCAACTCACACCAGTATATTCAACCAAATAGTTGAACAACCGAGTGATTGAGCAGAGATGACCACTGATCAGCTCAGCGCCACCTTCGCCGCGCTGGCGGACCCCACCCGCCGGGCCATCCTCGCCCGGCTCTCCGACGGCGAGGCCGGCGTCAACGAGCTGGCCGAACCGTTCGCGGTCAGCCTCCAGGCCGTCTCCAAACACCTGAAGGTCCTTGAGCGCGCGGGCCTGATCAGCCGGACCCGGACCGCGCAGTGGCGGCCCTGCAAGCTGGAAGCCGCCCCGCTCGGCGAGGTCTCCGACTGGGTCGAGCGGTACCGGCGTTTCTGGGAAGGCGGCTTCGACCGCATGGAACAGCATCTGGCGGAGCTCCAGAAGGGCGATCGAAATGACTGAGACCACGGCACTGCCGGAAATCGTCACGCAGGACCAATGGCAGGTCGCGCGTGACGCGTTGCTGGCCAAGGAAAAGGAACTCACCCGCGCCGCCGACGCGCTCGCCGCCGAACGGCGACGGCTGCCGATGGTCCGCTTCGACGGCGAGTACGAATTCGAGGGCCCGCAGGGCCGGGTCACGCTGCTGGACCTGTTCGAGGGACGGCGTCAGCTGATCGTCTACCACTTCATGCTCGCCCCCGGGCAGAAGGCTGGCTGCCCCGGGTGCTCGATGATCGTGGACAACATCGGCCACCTCGCGCACTTGCATGCCCGCGACACCACGCTGTACGTGGTCGCGCCGGCGACGCTGCCCGAAATCGAGCGGTACAAGGAGCGGATGGGCTGGACCGTCCCGTGGGTCTCGGCCGACGGCAGCGACTTCAACCCGGACTGCGGCATCGACGGCGGGTTCGGCATCAGCGTCTTCCTACGCGAAGGCGACGACGTGTTCCGGACGTATTTCACCACCGATCGCGGCGGGGACCAGCTGGTGGGGACGCTGCGGTACCTGGACCTGACGCCGCTCGGGCGGCAGGAGGCGTGGGAGGAGTCGGGCCGCGGGACCGATGGGCCGGGACATTGGTGGAAGCGGCACGACGAGTACTGAGCGCGCGGCACTGATCCGTCTTCAAGCACGCGAGTTACGCCTTCAAGCACGCAAGTTACGTCCTTGAGCACGCGAGTTACGCCTTCAAGCACGCGAGTTACGTCCTTGAGCACGCGAGTTACGCCTTCGCCCTGGCCGCCGACCCCGCGAACAAGCCGGTCACAGCGAGCCCAGGCACCACGCCACGATTGCCTTACCCCTCACTAGGACCCCTTGGGTTCACGGGGTCGTTGCAACACCGATTGTGGTCGGAGGTTGTGGTGGCGGGTCGTGTGCCGTTGGGGCGGGATGTGCGGGTGCGGTTCT
>NZ_JBFBBY010000126.1:0-21993 GCF_040682875.1 Amycolatopsis sp. NPDC051071
CTCCGCCCCCAGACGGCGCTGAGCCGCGTGAAGGCCCCCTTCCCTCGGCTCAGCCGAGGGAAGGGGGCCTTCACGCGCTGTCGTCGTGGCGGACCGCCTCCACCGGTCTGAGGTGCCCCTCACCGGCATCCGGTTGCCCCGGGTTTCGCCGGAGGAGAACACGGGTGAATGTCGGCCGTAGCACGCGTAGCGTGGGTAGCGTTGTAATCATGTAATCGCGAAGGCGAGCATGCACACCTACTTCAGGACGGCGAGACCTATGGGACGCGGTGGATGGAAAGGCCGAGGCGGCTGGCAGCAGGCGGAGATCCCTTCGGCGGACGACGCGGCCGCGTGGTTCGGCGGGCGGCTTCCGGAGGGCTGGTTCACCGGTGACCCCGTGGTCACGGTGGATCGCGAGGAGATCGTCATCGTCGGCGAACTCCAGCCGCTCACCGGTGAGTACGCCGACGACGCCGCCCGCGCGGCGGCGGAGGACGGCCGGATCAGCCGGTTCCGCGAGGAGACGCGCGACGAGCGCATCGAGATCGCGCGCCAGGCCGAGCACCGGTATCAGCGCAAGGTCGCCTGGGGCGCCCGCCTCGGCGGCACGAAACACCTGTTCACCACGCATTCGGCCCCGGTGATGACCAGGCTGCGTCAGCCGGAACGCCTGGTACTCGACACCCTCGTCGACGCCGGCGTCGCGCGGTCGCGGTCGGAGGCGCTGGCATGGGCTGTCCGGCTGGTCGGGGAGCACGCGGACAGCTGGCTCGCCGAACTCCGGGAGGCGATGACCAAGGTGGACGATCTCCGCTCACAGGGACCGGACCTTTCCTGAGCCCCGGCTTCACCCCTACAGTCGGGAGTCCGCCGTCTTGACCGAAGTCCTCTTGCGAAAGAAGGCGTCATGGACGGCAGGATCACCCGGCGGCAGCTGATCAACGGCACCCTGGCGGTGGCGGGCGCGGTGGCGGCGGGTCCGCCGCTCGCGCCTGCCGCCCGGGCGGCCACGGTCTCGGTTCCCCGGCTTCCCTGGCCCGAGGCCAACGAAATCGTCGCGCGGACGAAGCTCCCGGTCTTCCCGGACCGGACGTTCTCCGTCCTCGATTTCGGCGCCGAAGGCGACGGCGAGACCGACAACACCGCCGCGATCAAGAAGGCCATCGAGACGGCCAACGCGCGAGGCGGCGGACACGTCGTCGTACCGAAGGGCACCTTCGTCACCGGTGCCGTTTACCTCAAGAGCAACGTGGACCTGCACCTCGCGGCGGGCGCGGTGCTCGCATTCGGTTCCGACGCCTCGAAGTTCCCGAACGTGCTCACGCGCTACGAAGGCATCGAGTGCGTCAACCGGTCGCCGATGATCTACGCGTACCAGGAAACCAACATCGCGTTGACCGGGCCGGGCACGCTCGACGCCGTCCGGACGTCCTCGTGGAACAAGGGCAAGGACCGCGAGTACCTGGAATCCCTGGTGGCCGAGGGAACACCGCCGGAGAAGCGGATCGTTCCCGGCTCCGGGCACGCCATGCGGTCCGCGTTCGTCGAGCCGTACGCGTGCGACACCGTGCTGATCCAGGGCGTCACACTGAAGAACCCGATGTTCTGGCAACTGCACCCCACGCTGTGCCGGAACGTCACGATCGACGGTGTCCGCACCGATCCGGGCACGGCGCGTTCCAACACCGACGCCTGCGACCCCGAATCGTGCGACCACGTCGTGATCGTGAACAGCGTCCTCGGCGCGCACGACGACAACATCGCGATCAAGAGCGGCCGGGACGCCGACGGGCGCAGGGTCGGCGTGCCCTGCCGGAACATCGTCGTCGCCGACTGCGTGATGAACGGCAACTGGGGCGCGATCACCTGCGGCAGCGAGCAGACCGGCGGGATCCGCGATGTCTACGCGTACAGGCTCACCGTCACCGGCGAGACGAAGTACGCGCTGTACGTCAAGTCGAACACCCTGCGCGGCGGGTGCACCGAGAACATCAACCTGGACAGCGTGTCCGGCACGTTCGCGCGCTCGGTCGTGTACGTCCTTCCGGATTACAACGGCCAAACCGGCGCGTACGTCCCCCGGTTCGGGCCGTTCACCCTCAGCAACTCCTCCAGCCTGAAGTGCGGGCAAGCGGCGTTCAACGTCCGGGGGTTGCCCAACTCACACGTTCGGGGTCTGCGGGTGAGCGATTGCCGCTTCGATGGCGTCGCGAACACGGAGAACACCCTGAAACACGTCGATGACCTGCGGTTCGAGAACACCACGATCAACGGGAAACCGGTCTGATTCGACCTGCGCGTCCCGATGCGGTGCGGCAGGCTGGGCGAAGACCGCACCGCATCGGAGGAATCGTGGACACACCAGGACTTCCCGCGAAGATCGACCCGGACGCGCTGACCACCGTCCTCGACGGACGGTGGGCCGGGCTGCGCCGCGCGGTGCGCGCGCAGATGGCTGCGGAGAGCTTCAAAGATCCCGTCGATCTCGACGTCGAGGCGCATCGCGCGCAAGTTCTCGAATGGCTGCGCAAGCTCGCTGAGACCGACCGGCCGGGGCTGGGTTTCGACCCGGCGTACGGCGGTGGCGGCGACGTCGGCGGCGCGTTGACGTCGTTCGAGATGCTGGGGTTCGGCGACCTCTCGCTGATGGTCAAGGCCGGCGTCCAATGGGGCCTGTTCGGTGGCGCCGTGCAGTTGCTGGGCACCGAGCGTCACCACGAACGCTATCTGCGCGAGATCCAGGATCTGGACCTGCTGGGCTGCTTCGCGATGACCGAGCACGGCCACGGCTCGGACGTCCAGCATCTGCGCACCACCGCGACCTACGATCCGGCCACGCGTGAGTTCGTCGTGCACACGCCGGATCGCGGCGCGATGAAGGAGTACATCGGCAACGCCGCCCGCGACGGCGAACTCGCGGTGGTCTTCGCGCAGCTGATCACCGGTGGTGAGTCACGCGGCGTGCACGCGTTCTTGGTGCCGATCCGCGGTGAGAACGTGAGCGGTGTCGAGATCGAGGACTGCGGCCGCAAGGCCGGTCTCAACGGCGTCGACAACGGGCGGCTCACTTTCACCCAGGTGAGGGTGCCGCGTGAGGCGCTGCTCAACCGCTTCGGTGATGTCGCCGAGGACGGGACGTACACGAGCCCGATCGAAAGCGACGGCCGCCGGTTCTTCACCATGCTCGGCACGCTCATCCGCGGCCGGGTCAGCGTCGCGGGCAGTGCCGGCAGTGCGACGAAACGCGCACTCGCGCTGGCCGCCCGGTACGGCGAGCTGCGGCGGCAGTTCGCGCGGCCCGAAGGCGAAGAAGTGGTGATCCTCGATTACCGCGCCCACCAGCGGAAACTGCTTCCCGCGCTGGCGACGTCCTACGCGCTGCACTTCGCGCAGGAAGGGCTCGTCGGGAAGCTCCACGACATCGCGGCGGACGCGCCGGAGGAGGAACAGCGTGAGCTGGAATCGCGTGCGGCCGGGATCAAGGCCGTCACGACCTGGCACGCGACGGCCACCATCCAGACCGCCCGCGAGGCGTGCGGCGGATCGGGTTACCTGTCGGAGAACCTGCTCGCCGGGCTGAAGGCCGACACCGACGTCTTCACGACGTTCGAGGGCGACAACACCGTGCTGCTGCAGCTGGTCGCGAAGAGCCTGCTGACCAGCTACAAGGACCATTTCGAGGATATGAGCCCGCTCGCGACCGCGCGATTCGTGGCGGAGCAGCTGGTCGAGGCCGTGATCGAACGGACGTCGGCACGCAAGGTCGTCGAGCGGCTCACCGAAGCCGACGACGGCGACGTGCTGTACTCACGCGAGTGGCACCTGAAGCTGTTCGAAGACCGCGAAGAGCACGTACTCGGCGGCGTCGCGCAGCGGCTCCGGAAGGCCGCGTCTGATCCTTTCGGGGTGTTCAACGAGGCGCAGGATCACGTTCTGCGAGCCGGACGCGTCCACGTCGATCGAGTGGTGCTGGCGGCGTTCGTCGACGCCATCGAGCGCTGCGCCGATCCGGACGCCCGGGAGCTGCTGGAGCGGGTCTGCGACCTCTACGCGCTGGCGAACATCGAGGCCGATCGGGGCTGGTTCCTCGAACACGGACGCCTGACCTCCGGGCGCTCGAAGGCCGTCACCGCCGCGGTGAACGCCCTGTGTGCGGACCTGCGCCCACACGCGCGGACCCTGGTCGACGCCTTCGCTATCCCCGAGCAGTACCTAGCGGCTCCGATGCTGCGGGACTGACGACGGCCCGCTGCTCGGCGAGTTCGGCCCGCAACGCCTTGACCTCGCGGGTCAGCTCGTCGAGGTGCTCGCGGGTGACGGCCTGCGCGCTCTCGTCGGCTTCGGTCACCCGGCGGATCAGCCACGACGCCAGCGTCGCGGTGACCACCCCGAGCAGCGCGATCCCGGCCACCATCAGCCCGACGGCCACGATCCGGCCGGCACCGCTGACCGGGTAGCGGTCGCCGTAGCCGACCGTGGTGATCGTCGTGATCGACCACCACACCGCGTCCGCGAAGTCGGTGATCGGCGGGTCCGGCGCGGTGCGTTCGGCGTCGAGGACGGCGAGCGCGGAACAGAACACGATGAGCGCCGTCGCACCCACCGTGTAGACCACGACGCGGCCGCGCAACGAGAGACCGGCGTTGCGGTTGAGGACGTTGAGGACCGTGACGAGCCGGAGCAGCCGCAGCTGCCGGATCAGCGGGAGCACGATGATCAGCAGGTCGAAGATATTGTTCTTGAGGAACACCCGTTTGTCTTCGGCGTGCTTGAGGCGGACGCCGTAATCGAGGGCGAAGACCGCCCAGGAGATCCAGGTGATCACCTCGCACCACACCCGGCCGGGGTGGCCGAGCGAGGGCTGGAGGATCGGCCACGCGTAGGCGGCCAGGAACAATACGGCGGCGGCGTTGAGCGGCCACTCCATCCGCTTTTCCCACATCGGGTGTCTCCTCACCTGGCCTTTTCCAGGTGCGTACGTTAAGCGATGTCGAGCACCGTTCCATAGAGTTTCCCGACTCCGATGGTGAGGAAAAGCCGGCGTTCGGCCGCGATGGTCTCGAGGAACCCGGCTTCGTCGTCGGGTTTTTGGCGTTGTGCGGCGAGAATTCGCCGCCCGGCCGCGTCGCCGGGTGTTCGCGTGACTTCGGAGAGTTCCGCTTTTCCTTCCGCCACGGCGAATTTCCAGTGGTCGTCGCTGGAGACGTACAGCGAGACGTCGGGGTTGTTGCGGACCTGCTTGACCTTGAGCCGGTCTTCGGTCGTGCTGATCCGGATCTCGCGGGTTTCGGGATCCCAGTCGTAGATGACGGTGGAGAGATGTGGGCGGCCGTCGCGCTTGAGGGTCGCGAGTGCGCCGAAGGTGTGCTGGGCGAGGAAGTCGCTGAGGGCGGCTTCGTCGAGGCTGCGGGGCGGAGCGTTCTTGGTCATGACGGTGAGCATGGCCGGGGTTTCAGCGCGCCGGAAGAGGGCACTTTCTTGTGCCAGAGGGAACACTCTTGTGTCCATCCTGGTCACGGCGCCGGCGCTGTCCGCAATTAGTCCTCTGGTTGCGGTGGGGCACGTGAGGACACCCGTATGCGAAGCTCAGTCGAGGCAGAACTCGTTGCCCTCGATGTCCCGCATCACGATGCACGACTCGTTTTCCTCGTCGGCGAGCATGACCCGCTCGCAAACCGCGCCGAGCGGGATCAGCCGGTCACGCTCGGCTTCGAGAGCGGCGAGGCGTTCGTCGCCGACGAGCCCGGTGCCCGCCCGCACGCAGAGATGCACCCGGTTCTTGACGACCTTGCCTTCGGGAACACGCTGGAAGTACAGCCGCGGGCCCACGCCGTTGGGGTCACCGCAGACGAAGCCCTGGTCCCGCTTCTCCAGCGGCAGCGAGTCGTTGTACGCGTCCCAGCTCGCGAAACCGTCCGGAACCGACGGGATGACGTACCCCAGCACCTCGCACCAGAATCGGGCGAGACGCTCCGGTTTCGCGCAGTCGAAAGTGACCTGGACCTGCTTGACCGACACCATCCGCTCACCATAGTGGCGAGGTATCAGGCGTACATCGCCAGCCAGATCGCGATGTAGTGCGAGATGGCGGCCAGCACCGTGCAGGCGTGGAAGTACTCGTGGTACCCGAAGGTGTCCGGGAAGTGGTTCGGCCATTTGACGGCGTAGAACACCGCGCCCATCGTGTAGAACAGACCGCCGACGCAGAGCAGCACGAGAGCGGCGATGCCGGCGTGCGCGCCCAGTTCGGGAAGGATGAAGACGGCGACCCAGCCGAGCGCGATGTAGATCGGCACCCCCAGCCAGCGCGGCGCGTTCGGCCACAGCATCTTCAGTGTGACGCCGGCGATCGCACCACCCCAGACGCTCGCGAGCACGATGTACCCGGACGGCTGAGGCATCGCCAGAAGGGTGAACGGCGTGTAAGTGCCGGCGATGAACAGGAAGATCATCGAATGGTCGGCACGCTTCATCCATTCGTATGCTCGTGGGCTCCACAAGCGACGGTGGTACAGCGCGCTGACGCCGAAGACGCCGAGCACGGTCAGTCCGTAGACCGAAGTGGACAAAGCGGCTATCGGCGACACGGTGGACGCCGCGAGACTGATGAGGGCCGCGGCTCCGGCGACGGCGCCGAAGAAGGACCAGAAGTGAAGGTAGCCCCGCAGCCGAGGACGTGTGTCCACCACGGGCGTGGGGCCGGACGGTTGGGGTTCGGTCTCTACGCTCACTCATCCAGGTTACGGCACCGTAGGATTTTTTTCAGTGTCCGTGGCGCGTCCCACTGGGGCGCGCGGGGTGCGTACTCTCCGGTGGCGTGAGTCTTCGGTCCTTCGTGTCAGACGTCCTGTACAGCGCCTACGGCAGGCGCCTGATCCAGCAGGCCAAGGGGCGTCATCCACGCCATATCGCCATCATGCTGGACGGGAACCGCCGCTGGGCGCGCGAAGCGGGCTTCACCGATGTCGCGGACGGCCATCGCGCCGGCGCCAAGAAGATCGCCGACTTTTTGAGCTGGTGCAACGAGGCCGACGTCGAGGTCGTCACCATGTGGCTGCTCTCGACCGACAACCTCGGCCGCGCGGTCGAGGAACTGAGCCCGCTGCTCAAGATCATCACCGACGTCACGGACGAACTCGCCGCACCCCACACGCCATGGCGGCTCCGCATCGTGGGCGCACTGGATCTGTTGCCGCCGGAGGTCGCGAAGGCGCTCAGCGCGGCCGCGGAGCGCACCGAAGGGCGTTCCGGGATGGAGGTCAACATCGCGGTGGGTTACGGAGGGCGTCAGGAGATCGCCGACGCGGTCCGCAAGCTCCTGCTCCAGCACGCCGACGAAGGCACGTCGATCCGCGAGCTCGCGAAGATCCTGGACGTCGACCATATCTCCGAACATATGTACACCTCGGGTCAGCCGGATCCGGATCTCATTATCCGCACCTCGGGTGAGCAGCGGCTTTCCGGATTTCTGCTCTGGCAATCGGCACATTCGGAATTCTGGTTCACCGAAGCGTATTGGCCCGCGTTCCGCCGAGTCGATTTCCTGCGTGCCATGCGTGATTACGCCTGGCGGCACCGGCGCTTCGGTTCCTGAGGTTCACGAGTTTCCCAGCGCGGGTATGACGAAGGCCCCGGAGTGCGCACTCCGGGGCCTTCGACGTCCACGCTGAAGATCAGTGGTGGTGGTGCTCCAGCGAGTGGAGGATCAGGGCCGGGGTGGTGGCCACGCCGGTGTAGGCGCCGGCGACCAGCGAAGCGGCACCATAGCCGAGCGCGCCGCCACCTTCGATGAACGTGGCGTAGGCGTCGCCGAACGTGGGATCCGGGGTGCCGTCGGTCGCGGCGAACGCGGTCCCGCCGACCATCATGAGACCTGCGGCCACGGCGGAAACGAAACCAGCCTTCTTCAACACTGCGCACACTCCTTGGTAGAGATATTCAGGGATTCGGGGCACCGATGTTCCGGTGGGTGTGTCCCGCGGTGAGAAAATTACTCGCTATTCAGCTCTTGTGACCGTTCGGTAAGCCCATTGTGTAAGCCAAAAATGCATTGTTTCACTCGGTACGGTTCTCTGTCTCGAACACAAAGTGCGCTCCGCTACCGAACGTGGTAGAAGCCCGATTTCGATCAAGCGAACGCCCTCCGTCGTGGTAATCCATCCGGGTCGCGTCGACGAGGGTCCCTGAATGGAGATCGTCACTACACATCGTGACAGTGACCAAGTGTGGATGTCAGGCGACCGACAGTGAGATGACGGTTTGGCGAATCACCGTGGTGGCTGCCTGCGCGATCGCCCGGACGCAGGTACCTTCCGGAAGTGAGGGTTCGCGTCCCATGCGGACTCTCACGGGAGGCCCTGGTCGTGGCGGTTGTCGACAGGGCGGCACAGCCGCCCAGTGGATGCACGAGGGGGCCGGCACCCGGCCCTCGTGGCCGTGCCGACTGACGTGTGAGCGTCAGCGGGAGCGGTCAGCAAGGGAAGTGCCCGGCCCAGCGAGTGCGGGCGTGGTGCCACGCCCACGAGGGAGATGCCGTCGTGACTGCGCAGCGTTCACCCCGCAAGGCCTCTGGCCATTCTTCGACCGGTGCCCCTGGCCCGGAGAAAGCCTCGATCTCGCCCGAATCCCAGCGGTCCACTTACGTGCTCGACACGTCGGTCCTGCTCTCTGATCCCTGGTCGGTGACTCGTTTCGCCGAACACGCGGTCATCCTTCCGCTGGTCGTCATCAGTGAACTGGAGGCGAAACGTCACCACCCCGAACTGGGCTGGTTCGCGCGCGAAGCGCTTCGCATGCTCGACGACCTGCGTCGTCAGCACGGCAGGCTCGACGCGCCGATCCCGATCGGTGAGCACGGCGGCACCCTGCAGGTGGAGTTGAACCACTCCGATCCCACGGTGCTCCCGGTCGGCTTCCGCACCGACTCCAACGACCACCGCATCCTCGCCTGTGCGCTCAATCTGGCGGCGGAACGCGTGTCGGTCACCCTGGTGACCAAGGACATCCCCCTGCGGGTCAAGGCGGGCGCCGTCGGTCTCGAAGCCGACGAGTACCGCGCGCAGGAGGTGACGCCGTCGGGGTGGACGGGAATGGCGGATGTGGACGCATCCCAGACCCTGGTCGACGCGCTGTTCAGCGTGTCTTCCGCGGCGGATCCCGCGGAGTTCGGGATGCCCGAAGTCGGCGAATTGCCCTGTCACACCGGCCTGAGGCTGCTGGCGGGGAGTTCGAGCGCGCTGGGCCGGGTCACCGCGGACAAGCGGATCCGGCTCGTACGGGGTGACAAGGAGGCGTTCGGGCTGCACGGCCGCTCCGCCGAACAGCGGGTGGCGCTGGATCTCCTGCTGGACTCCGATGTCGGCATCGTCTCGCTGGGCGGACGGGCCGGTACCGGTAAGTCGGCGCTCGCGCTCTGCGCGGGTCTGGAGTCGGTGATGGAACGCCGCCAGCACCGCAAGGTCGTGGTGTTCCGGCCGGTGTACGCGGTCGGCGGCCAGGACCTCGGCTACCTGCCGGGTTCCGAGTCCGAGAAGATGCAGCCGTGGGCGCAGGCGGTGTTCGACACCCTCGGCGGGCTGGTCAGCCAGGACGTCCTCGACGAGGTCTTCGACCGCGGCATGCTCGAGGTGCTCCCGTTGACCCATATCCGCGGCCGGTCGCTGCACGACACGTTCGTCATCGTCGACGAGGCGCAGTCCTTGGAGCGCAACGTGCTCCTGACCGTGCTTTCGCGACTCGGCACGGCGTCGCGTGTGGTGCTCACGCATGACGTCGCGCAACGCGACAACCTGCGGGTCGGGCGGCACGACGGCGTTTCGGCGGTGATCGAGAAGCTCAAGGGTCACCCGCTGTTCGCGCATGTCACGCTGACCCGTTCCGAGCGGTCGCCGATCGCCGCGCTGGTCACCGAGATGCTGGAGGACCACGGCTAGCCGAAGCGGGGAGTCCCCTTAGGACAGTCCTAAGGGGACTCCCCGTGCACGTGAGTTCCGCCTTCAAGCACGCGAGTTCCCTCTCCAAGCACGCGAGTGCGAAGTCTGAGCACGCCCGGGGCGGTGCTTGGGGCCGCGGATCACCAGCCGGACGGCAGCGGACGGCCTTCCGCGAAGCCCGCGGCCGACTGGATGCCGAGCAGTGCGCGCTCGTGGAACTCCTCCAGCGTCCGCGCCCCCGCATACGTGCAGGCGGACCGGACACCGGAGCCGATCGAGTCGAGCAGGTCCTCGACGCCGGGGCGAGCCGGGTCCAATGCCATCCGCGACGCCGAGATGCCCTCTTCGAACAGGCCCTTCTTCGCGCGCTCGAAGACGTTGTCGGTGCGTGTGCGGGCGCCGACGGCCCGTTTGGACGCCATGCCGAACGACTCCTTGTACGGCTTGCCCTGTTCGTCGTAACGCAGGTCGCCGGGGGATTCGTGGGTGCCGGCGAACCAGGAGCCGACCATCACCGACGACGCTCCGGCCGCCATCGCGAGCGCGACGTCGCGCGGATGCCGCACGCCGCCGTCCGCCCAGACGTGCTTGCCCAGTTCACGGGCCGCGGCCGCGCATTCGGCGACGGCGGAGAACTGCGGGCGGCCGACGCCGGTCATCATCCGCGTCGTGCACATGGCGCCGGGCCCGACACCGACCTTGACGATGTCCGCGCCCGCGTGGATCAGGTCGCGGGTGCCCTCGGCGGTGACCACGTTGCCCGCGACCACGGGGACCCGCGGGTTCACCGACCGGACGGCCTTGAGCGCGGAGATCATCTTCTCCTGGTGCCCGTGCGCGGTGTCGACGACCAGCACGTCGACGCCTGCCGAGAGAACGGCCTCGGCCTTGGCCGCGACGTCGCCGTTCACGCCGATCGCGGCGGCGACCCGCAGATGTCCGCTGCTGTCGACGGCCGGGGTGTAGATCTCCGCCCGCAGTGCGGCGATCTCGGTCAGGACGCCCGCGAGCCGTCCGTCGGCGTCGACGCCGAGCGCGAGACGGCCGCCGTGGGCGTGCAGGCGTTCGAAGACTTCACGCGGCGAAGTTTCCAGCGGGACCGTGACGAGGGCCGGTTCCGCGACGTCGGCGAGCCGCGCGAAGCGGTCGACACCGGCGCAGGCCGCTTCGTCGACGATGCCGACCGGCTTGCCGTCCTCGTCCACCACGACGACGGCGCCGTGGGCACGTTTGCCGACCAGGTTGAGCGCGTCGGCGACGGCGTCCCCGCCGCGCAGCACGAGGGGGGTGTCCCAGACGGTGTGGCGGCTCTTGACCCAGCCCACGATGTCGGCGACCGCGGCGACGTCGACGTCCTGGGGGAGCACGACGAGCCCACCGCGCCGGGCGACCGTCTCGGCCATCCGGCGGCCGGCGACGGCCGTCATGTTGGCCACCACGATCGGGATCGTCGCGCCGGTGCCGTCCACGGTGGACAGGTCGACGTCGAAGCGGGACTCCACATCCGAACGGTTCGGCAAGAGGAACACGTCGTCGTAGGTCAGGTCGTGAGCGGGTCGATGCCCGTCGAGAAAGCGCACGAGTCCCCAGAATACCCGCGTGGGAGAATGACGGCATGACCGACCGGGACCGTGACGAAGCCGGACGAGCCCGCAACGCACGCCCTCGGGACGGTCTCGGCAGGCCGCTCCCGTACGGCGCCGACGGGGTCGAGAGACAGCCCGAAGGCATCGAAAGGGCTGTTGAGGACACCATCGCCGAGGCGCAGCGCCTGCTCGACACGGGCCGCCCGTTCCACGCGCACGAGGTGTTCGAAGACGCGTGGAAGGCCACCGACGGACCGGAGCGGGAGCTGTGGCGTGCGCTCGCGCAGCTCGCCGTCGGGCTGACTCACGTGGCAAGGGGGAACGGGAACGGCGCGGTCTCGCTGCTGGAGCGGGGCGCGGTCAATCTCGAGCCGTTCCGCGAGGCCCGGCCACACGGGATCGACATCCCCGGGTTGCAGACGTGGGCGCGGGCGATGGCAGACGAGGTGAAGGCGCGTGCCCGGGTGGAGCCGGTCCCGCCGCGGCTACTGGGCCTGTAGCGCCGAGCCGGAGCGGTGCGGCTCGATCAGCAGCGGGCCGTAGTGCCTGTCCCGCCGGGGTGAGCCGGTAGCTCGTCCGGGTGGGGAAGTCGATGGGGTGATCGAAGGACACTTCGCGGCCACCGCCGCCGACGTCGTCCGACGTGGTCCGGACGGGGCGCTGGCGCTACGTGATCGACAATCCCTTCGGCCTTGAGTAGTCGACATACCGCGAGTATGTTACTTCGAGTAGGGATACTGCCCAGTAGGTAACGGCCGGAGGAACCGCGATGAGCGAGCCCAAGGAACTGCTGGCCGAACCGCTGAAACTGCGATGCGGCGCGCTCCTGCCGAACCGGCTGGCCAAGGCCGCGCTGAGTGAGCAACTCGGCGACCGCCGCAACCGGCCGACCCCGGAACTCGCCGAGCTGTACCGGACGTGGTCGTGGGGTGGCGCCGGGACGCTGATCACCGGCAACGTCATGGTCGACCCCACCGCGCTCGGCGAACCACGCAACGTCGCCGTGCCGAAGGAGCCGGACGTGACCACGTTCAAGCACTGGGCGCGTGCGGCCGACGGGACCGAGACCCGGCTGTGGGTCCAGCTGAACCATCCGGGCCGCCAGAGCCCGCGATTCCTGTCCCGGCAGCCGGTCGCGCCGTCCGCCGTGCCGTTCGGCGACCGCGGTATCCGCTCGGTCTTCGCGACGCCGCGGGCACTCACCGGCGACGAGATCGAAGCGATCATCGACCGCTTCGGCGTGGCCGCGCGCACCGTCGTCGATGCCGGGTTCAGCGGCGTCCAGATCCACGGCGCGCACGGCTACCTCGTCTCACAGTTCCTCTCGCCGCTCACCAACCAGCGCACCGACGGCTGGGGTGGCGACGCGGTGAAGCGGCGCAGGTTTCTGCTCGAAGTGGTCGGCCGCGTACGCGAGGAGGTCGGCGACGCCGTGCCGATCTCGGTCAAGCTCAACAGTGCCGACTTCCAGCGCGGTGGCTTCAGCGAGGACGAATCGCTCGAAGTCGTCCGTGAGCTGGGAGAAGCGGGTATCGACCTGCTGGAGGTCTCCGGCGGCACCTACGAGAAGGCCGCCATGATGGGCTCCGGCAAGGCGAGCACAGTCAGCCGCGAGGCTTATTTCCTCGGCTACGCCGCGAAAGCCCGGCAGATCACCGACGTCGCGCTGATGGTCACCGGTGGTTTCACCAGCCCGGAGGGAATGGCGGACGCGCTGCGCTCGGGTGCGCTGGACGTCGTCGGCCTCGGCAGGCCGCTGGTCGTCGACCCCGCCCTGCCCACGCGGCTGCTCGGCGGCGAGGACGTCCGTGCCGAGCGCAAGGCCCCGAAGACCGGCATCCGGCTGGCCGACAGCCTGCTGGAGATCCAGTGGCACACCCAGCAAATGCACCGCGTGGCCGCCGGGAAACCGGTGGACCGGCGCCTCGGCGCGGTGCGGACGCTAATGCGCGCCGGTGTCGCGGATCCGCTCAACGCCTTCCGCCGGGTCCGGGGCTGATCCGTCCATGCCCCCGCCGCCGCCCTAAACGGAGGAGCTCCGCTCCCAGGTCAAATCCTCGTCCGGCTCTTCCCGTCGGCTGAAGGTGCGGTCGAAACCGACCGCGGCCGCCGCGAGCCCGGTGAACAGCACGCCGATCAGCACGCAGTTGAACGCGACGCCGCCGTAGCTGTTGATGCCGGGGTCGACGAACGGGTACGGGTAGAACCCGATGAACGCGCCGCGCACCAGCGTGACCGCGAGCCAGGCCAGCGGGTACAGCAGCGACCACCCCAGGACCCGCCACGACAACTGGCCGCGCGGCCCGAACAGCAGCCAGCCCGCGACGCACATCAGCGGCGACACTTTGTGCAGCATCGTGTCGGCGAAGACGGCCCAGCCGTGCAGTTCGTAAAGGTCGGCGAGCGCGACCTGGAAGACGACACCGGTCACGGTGATGCCGACGAGCCCGGTGAGGCGCAGTACGCCGAACCACGTCGACCGGCCGGCGGCGCCCAGCGCGAGCAGGAGGCTGCCGATACCGACCAGGATGTTCGAGTCGATGGTGAAGAAGGCCAGCAGGTTGGCCACCCGGCCCGCCGGGGTCTGGAAGGTGCCGCCCGTGGTGCCCGCCGAGACCGGGATCTGCGCGGCCAGACCCGCGACCACCACCAGCGCCGTCACGCCGAACCAGGCACGCGCGATCTTGGAAGCCCGCATTCTGTCTACTTTATGGGTGATCGGGTTGCGACGTCCCGTCACCGCCACCCGCTGCCACTCGATCGGGGGGCGTCCTCCTTCGCGATTAGTCCTCTGGTTGCGGTAGTTGCGCGCGCATGGACCGCGACTAGAGGACTAATCGCCGGGCTTGAGGAGGGCGCGCACGGTGTCGATCGTGTCGGCGTCGGCGGCCTCCTTGTCCGGCCGGTACCGGACGACGCGGGCGAACCGCAGCGCCAGCCCACCCGGATACCGCGTGCTCAGCTGTGCGCCGTCGAGTTCGATCTCGACGACGATCTCCGGCCGGACGAACACCGTCCAATCCGTCCGATGGGTCTCGATTTCCTGGAACGTCCTCGTCTGCCAGGCCAGCAGTTCGTCGGTCATACCCTTGAACGTCTTGCCGACCATGATCGGCGGGCCGCCATCGGGGTCGCGGGCGCCGAGATGCAGATTCGACAGCGAGCCGGTGCGCCTGCCGTGCCCCCATTCCGCGGCGAGCACGACCAGATCGATCGTGTGCACTGGTTTCACCTTGAGCCACGCCCGCCCGCGCCGCCCCGCCGCGTACGGCGACGTGAGGTCCTTGACCATCACGCCCTCGTGCCCGGCGGCCATCGCCGCCTCCAGTACCGCTTCCGCCGAGGCCGGCGCGATCTCACCCGGGATCACGTGCTCCCCGGCGACCTTGCGCAGCGCGACGTTTCGCTCGGACAGCGGCGCGTCCAGCAGGTCGACGCCGTCGAGATGCAGGCAGTCGAAGAAGTACGGCCGCAGCAGCAGGGCCTTGACCTGCTCCTCGCGGGTGCTGCCGAACCGGCTCACCGTCTGCTGGAACGGCCTCGGCCTGCCGTCGTCGGTCAGCGCCAGCGTCTCGCCGTCGAGCACCACCGACGTACACGGCAGCGCTCGCACCAGCTCCACCAGTTCTTCGACGGTGCCGGTGATCTCCCGCAGCGTCCGCGTGTAGATGTGTACCTCGTCGCCCTCGCGGTGTACCTGGATCCGCGCGCCGTCCATCTTGTATTCGATGAGCATTTCGGCGTGCTCGGCGACCGCCTCATCCAGCGATTCCGCCGGTGACGCCAGCATCGGCCGGATGGGCCTGCCCAGCGCGAGCCGGAACTCCGCGAGCCTTGCCTGGCCGCCGGTCATCGCCGCCAGCCCGGTCACCGGCAGCTGCCCGGACAGCATGAACGCGCGCCGGACCTCCTCCGCCGGGATCTCGGACGCCGCCGCGATGGCGTCCACCATGATCCCTTCGAGCGCGCCCTGCCTCAGTTCGCCGGTGAGCAGCCGGAACAGGAACTCCTGCTCTTCCTTGGTCGTCCGGGTGAACAACGCCCGCAACGTCTCCGCGCGCAGCTTCACCGAACCCGGGCCGGACGCCGCCCCGACCGTGCCGAATCCCGTGTCGACCTCCGCCACGGTCAACGACGGCTCGGCGGCCGGTGCCGCTTTCAGCTCCGCGAGCGTCCGCCCGCCGGTGCCGATCCGGCCCTGCGTCAGCTGCCCGGTGAGGAACGCGATCACCGCGGGCAGCTCGGTCTCCCCGGCGGCGCGCAGCAGTGCGGCCAGGGTGGCGATCTTCGCCTTCCTGGACCTCGTGGCGGCCAGTTCGGCCGACGCGGCTACCACCGCGGTGAACAACATGGGTCCATCATCACCCGAGGTACCGACAGTTTCGCGCCGAAGCCGGGATCACGGCGGGGCGTGGAGCGGCGGGGCGGGCGCGGAACGAAGGCCCGGGACGACGCGCCGAGCGCGAGGAGGCCTTCAGGCGTGCGCGGGATCCGTCACCCAGCTGGCGAGCAGGCCGAGTGCCCGTTCGCTGACCGAGCCGGGCTCGGCCGTGTAGATCACCAGCGCCTGGTCCGGGTCGTCGGGCAGTCGCAGTGTCTCGTAGCGCAGCCGGAGTTCACCCACGACCGGGTTGATCATCACCTTCCACGCGTGCGCCTTCTCGCGCACGGTGTGCTTGGCCCACAGCTTCCGGAACTCCTCGCTGCCGAGCGAGAGCTCGCCGACCAGCTGCGCGAGGTACGGGTCGTCCGGGTACTTCCCGCTCTCGGAACGCAGGTTCGCGACGACCTCCTTCGCGATCGTCTCCCACTCCGGATGCAGGACGCGGGCGTGCTCGTCGAGGAAGAACATCTTCGGGATGTTGCGCTCGCCGGGCGGGCAGGCGGCGAAGTCGAACGACAGCGCGGCGCCGAGTGGATTCCAGGCCAGCACGTCGAGATAGCGGCCGAAGACGAACGCGGGGGACTGGATGGCGTTCAGCATCAACCGCAGTTCCGGCCGGATCCGCTGTGCCCTCGGCCGCGCGACGCGTTTGCGTTTCGGGGCGGCCAGATTGCGCAGGTAGGTCTCTTCGTCGCGGTGCAACCGCAGTGCCCGGCTCAGCGAATCGAGGACGGAATCGGACACATTGCGTGCCCTGCCCTGTTCGAGCCGCGTGTAGTAGTCGACGCTGATCCCGGCCAGCTGCGCCAGCTCCTCACGCCGCAGCCCGGCGACCCGCCGCTGGTTGAAACCCGTCGGCAGGCCGAGGTCCGCCGGGTCCAGCGCGGCCCTGCGTGCCTTGAGGAAGTCGCCCAGTTCGGCCGTGCCGGTCATGTCGGCAAGTATCCCGGAAACCCGGGGTCGCGTGCCTGGTCCTGGCAGACCCAGGCTCGTGCCCCCAGCGTGCCGCCCGTCCGGACACGCGTCAGTTCTGGCGCGGTACGGCCAGGTCCGAGCAGGACTTCTCGTCGGGCAGGAGCGGGCGGAAGGCGACGAGCCAGGTCGTGCCCCCCGTCGCCCAGCGGGTCGTGAGAGCGGCGGACCTGGCCAGGCTTTCGGCTTGGCGCAGGGCAGCTCCTTCCAAGAGGACGCAAAGCCCGCCGTCGACATGGTGTGTGCCGGCGAAGGTCGCGAAGGGCCACTGCCGTACATCGGGGCTGTCCGGTCGTTCGCTCGACGCCCAGCCGATGGCGGCCATCCGGATCGCCCGGTAGGCCTTGGGGACGCTCTCCGCGTCCGCCGTACAGCGTGAAAACGAGCAGGTATCCGTCGAGCACGTCGCCGGGCACCAGCAGACGTCCGCCGCCGTAAAGACTGAACTCGGAGAGGACGGCGACCGGGGGCTCGGCGGAAGTGGCACCCGATCCGGTTGCGTCGGAGTTATGGTCCTGTCGGTCAACCATGATCTGGCCCTGTGCAGAAGGCCAATTCGCCGACATCGTGGGGACATGGACACGGACATGGAACGAAGAAGTGTGGCGGTCGGCGTACTGGGGGTGCTGATCGTCGGCGCGTCCGTGCCGGTGACGGGAATGCTCGACGGCTACCCCGTCATCACCGGGCAGGCCCTTCGCTACGCGTTGGCGGGGGCGCTGCTCCTGGTCTGGGCGCGGTTGCGCGGGCGTCCGATGCCGATGCCGCGCCCGCGCGATCTGCCGTCGCTGATCGCGATCGCGGCGACCGGGATGATCGGTTTCCAGGTGTGCCTGCTGTTCGCCCAGCGCTACGCCGAACCCGGCCTGGTCGCCGCGTTCCTCGGCGGGACGCCGCTCGTACTCGCGCTCGCGGCCCCGCTCGCGAAGGGGAAACGGCCGTCATGGGCGCCGGTGGCGGGTGCGGTGCTCGCCGGGCTCGGGATCGCCGTGCTCTCGGGCGGCGGCGCGGCGCGCTGGCAAGGTCTGGTGCTCGCGTCGCTGGCGATGGTGTGCGAGGCGCTGTTCACGCTGCTGGCCGTCGGCGTGCTCGACCGGCTCGGTCCGCTGGCGACCGCGACCTGGAGTTGTTGCGCCGCGGGCGTCGGCGGCGCGGTCGTCGGCACGATCGCCGACCCGTCCGGCGCATGGAGGTGGCCGGACGGGCGGGAACTGGTCGCGCTCGGCTATCTGACCGTCGTCGTCACGGCGATCGCGTTTCTTCTTTGGTACTCGGCGGTTTCGGTGCTGGGCGCGGACCGGGCCGGGGTGCTGGTGGGGCTGATGCCGGTTTCCGGGCTCGCCGTCTCGCTGCTGCTGGGAATGCAGGATTTCCGGTTCACCCAGCTGATCGGGGTCGCGCTGGTGTCTTCAGGCGTCGTGCTCGGCCTGCGCCGCCGCGAGCTCGGTGAGCCGGGCACATTTGGCGCCGAAGTGCTTCACGACGTCGTCGCCGATGATCGAGACCATCACCCCGCGCAGCGGACCGTCGAGGGTGATCTGCTGGACGAACTCCGTCCCGCCGTCGACCGCGGTCAGTCGTAGCCCGAGATCCATCGCACCGAAGGGAACCGGCTGACGGATGGCGATCTCGCGGTCCGGCACCAGGGCTGTGATCGTGATCGGTTTGGCGATCCGTGAGTGCATACGTCCTCGCACGGCTCCGGACGGGACGATGAAACCGGCCGTTCCGACCTCGGCGGGGCCGTAAAGTTCGACGCTGGTGACGTCGGGATCCCAGTCGGGCCAACGGGTGACGTCGCCTAGTAACGGCCAGAGCGCGGACGGCCGTCCTGGCAGGATTTCGCGGGAGGTTCTGGTCCAGGTCATCCCCCGACGATATACGGAACTTGCGGTCTCGTAAACTGGTTCGCATGATGCGAGGCAGGCCGAGGGAAGAGGGAATCGACGACGCGGTCCGCGAGGCCGTGCGGGCGCTGCTGGCCGAAACCGGTTACCAGCGCTGCACGATCGACGCGGTCGCGGCGCGGGCCGGGGTCGGCAAGGCCGCGGTCTACCGGCGATGGCGGTCGAAGGCGGAACTCGTCTTCGCCGCCGTGATCCACTCCGTGGACCTCGAACCACCGGAGGACACCGGCACGCTGCGAGGTGACGTGGAGGCCGTTCTCGGCGCCATCGAGTCCTCTTTGGACGGTGTGGAGGTCAAGAGCGCGTTGCCGTCGCTGCTCGCCGACATCCGGTCTGATCCCGCACTGGAGACACGGTTCGCCGAGTTGTTCCTCGGCCGAGAACTCGGTTATCTGGTCGAGATGCTGGATCGGGCCGTCGCGAGAGGGGAACTCTCGCAACGGCCCGATCCGCTACTCGTGCACGCGATCCTGCTCGGCCCGGTGCTGGCGTGGCTGCACCTGTTCGCCGATCCCGTGCCACAGGGCGGATTAGCGGCTTCGCTCGCCTCACCACTCCATGCGGCACTGGTTGCTCTCGATGACTAGCGACCTCCGCGCGCCATACGGAGCACGTCGAGTGCTTCGTCCAGCTGGGCCTCGGTGAGCTTGCCGTTCGCGACGTGACCGCGTTCGATCACGACCTCGCGGATCGTCTTCAGCTCCTTGAGCGCCAGCTTCGCGATCGCGGCGGCCTCTTCGTAGCCGATGTATTTGTTCAGCGGCGTCACGATCGACGGCGACCCCTCGGCGTACTCGCGCGCGCGGCCGGCGTTCACCGTCACACCCGCGAACACCTTGTCCGCCAGCAGTCGCGAGACCGCCGCGAGCAGCCGTGCCGATTCGAGCACGTTGCGCGCGATCACCGGCAGGTTCACGTTGAGCTGGAAGTTTCCCGCCGCACCGGCGAAAGCGACCGCCGCGTCGTTGCCGATCACCTGGGCGACCACCTGCAGCGTCGCCTCCGGGATCACCGGATTCACCTTGCCCGGCATGATCGAGGAGCCCGGCTGGAGATCCGGCAGCGCCAGTTCGGCGAGCCCCGTTCGCGGGCCGGAACCCAGCCAGCGCAGGTCGTTCGCGATCTTGTTGAGCGACACCGCGACGGTGCGCAGGTGCCCGGAGGTCTCGACGACGCTGTCCTGCGTCGCCTGCGCCTCGAAATGGTCGCGCGCCTCGGTCAGCGGCAGGCCGGTGACCGAAGCCAGTTCTTGTGAGACAGCCGATCCGAAGCCCTCGGGCGCGTTCAGCCCGGAGCCCACCGCGGTGCCGCCGATCGGCAGTTCACCGAGTCGCGGCAGTCCCGAACGCAGCCGCTCGACGCCGAACCGGACCTGTGACGCCCACGCGCCGGCCTCTTGGCCGAAGGTGATCGGGACGGCGTCCATCAGATGCGTGCGGCCGGACTTCACGATGTCCGACCATTCGGCCGCCCGCGTTTCGATCGCGGCGGCGAGGTACTCCAGAGCAGGGATCACGTCGGAGAGCACTGCTTCCGTCGCGGCCACGTGGATCGTCGTCGGGAAGGTGTCGTTCGACGACTGCGAGGCGTTGACGTGGTCGTTCGGGTGCACGTCACGGCCGAGCGCCTTCGAGGCGAGTGTCGCGATGACCTCGTTGGCGTTCATATTCGACGAGGTCCCGGAACCGGTCTGGAACACGTCGATCGGGAAGTGCGCGTCGTGCTTGCCCCCGGCGACCTCGTCGGCCGCCTTCGCGATGGCCTCGGCGACGTCGGCGTCGAGCACGCCGAGTCGCGCGTTGACCCGGGCGGCGGCGGCCTTCAGCAGGCCGAGCGCGCGGATCTGGGCACGCTCCAGGCCACGGCCGGAGATCGGGAAGTTCTCGACGGCACGCTGCGTCTGCGCGCGGTAGAGGGCGTCGACGGGGACGCGCACCTCACCCATGGTGTCGTGTTCGATCCGGTATTCCTGTTCAGCCATGCCTCAAGTTTCGCGCAGTGGCCCGCCGCGCGCTCCGTGTCTTTCGGCACCCGCGCGCGTTGCCGTCCCGGGGGTGCGGCGCCGAGGGCTAGGATCGAATGTGTTCTCGATCACGCCGCCCACCACCGGCCGGGAGAGTGCCGAAATGAGCGAGTCCGCTGGGGAAACGTCGTACGACCTCGTCATCATCGGGGCCGGACCGACGGGTTTGTTCGCCGCCTACTACGCGGGTTTCCGCGGCCTTTCGATGGCCGTCGTCGATTCCCTGCCGGAGGCGGGCGGACAGGTCACCGCGATGTACCCCGAAAAGATGATCTACGACGTCGGAGGATTCGCGGAGATCCGGGGACGGGATCTGGTGCAAGGTCTCCTCGACCAGACGGCGCCATGGAAGCCCACGTACCTCCTCGGACGCAAGGCGGAGAAGCTCGAAAGCGTCGAAGGCGGCATCACCGTCACGCTCGACGGCGGGCAGGTCCTGCGTGCCGGCGCGGTGCTGATCACCGCGGGGATCGGCGAGTTCACCCCGCGTCCGCTGCCTGCCGGGGACGGCTGGCTCGGCCGCGGCATGGTCCATTTCGTGCCCGCCCTGCAAGCGCACGCCGGCCAGCACGTGGTCGTCGTCGGCGGCGGGGACTCGGCGTTCGACTGGGTGCTCGCCCTGCATCCGGTCGCCGCGAGCGTCACCCTCGTACACCGGCGCGCCCGGTTCCGCGCGGCCGAATCGATCGTGCGGCAGGCGCGGGAACTCGGCGTGCGGATCGTCACCGACGCCGAAGTCACCCGTTTCTTCGACCGCGACGGTGCGCTGGCGGAAGTCGAGATCCAGGTCAAGGGCGAGGCGACGGAGGTGCTGCCCGCCGATTCGGTGGTCGCCGCACTCGGTTTCACCGCCGATCTCGGGCCGATCGAAAGCTGGGGACTGCAGATCGACCACCGCGCGATCGCCGTCGACTCGACCATGGCGACCCCGCGGGAGCGGGTCTACGCGGCGGGCGACGTCGCGGCGTATCCGGGGAAGGTGAAGCTGATCGCGACCGGGTTCGGGGAAGCCGCGACGGCGGTCAACAACATCGCGGTCATGCTGGATCCGGACGCGCATCTGTTCCCCGGTCACTCCAGCAACGCCGAGTAGCGCGAGTGTCATGAGGGGTCCTTGGGTTCACGGGGTCGTTGCAACACCGATTGTGGTCGGAGGTTGTGGTGGCGGGTCGTGTGCCGTTGGGGCGGGATGTGCGGGTGCGGTTCT